>NZ_JANQDJ010000051.1:0-71200 GCF_029891685.1 Umezakia ovalisporum Ak1311
CTACCTTCAAGCTTGTATGTGTCAACAAATCAGTTATGTTCATTGGATGGAAGATATTATGAGATGTTGACATTTTCACCTTTGATAGGACTACTATATCTAACTATGTAAAGTTTTGTAACGACATTCAACATTTCTGGGCCATTGCGGATCAAGAGCCTTTGATTCTTGGCAGTGAGGCTGACCCTGGTGTAGCCCCCTTAGCCCAAACTGTTGTGTTTGTTTTTACTTGTACTGCTATTTGGGTAGGGCTAGCTAGTTCGTTGCAAGAAATTGTCAAAGAAAAAGATATTTATTTAAGAGAAAGATTGGTAAATTTAAGCTTTTTTGCCTATTTAAGCGCAAAGGTTTTGGTTCTTTCTGGAATAGCCTGTTTACAAACTACAATTATGGTCACTGCTATTCTCATGAGTTTTGCAGTGCCAAAGTCGTTGACAATTCCTTGGTTTTGGGGAGTATCCATTACCAGCTTTTTGACTTTACTTTCTTGTTTATGTCTTGGGCTAACGGTTTCTGCAAGCGTTAAAAATAGCACTCAGGCTAATAGTGCTTTAGTAATGTTGCTCTTACCACAAATCATTTTATCTGGAGTATTATTTCAAACTCAAGGAATCAGCAAATACCTGTCCTGGCTAACCATTAGTCGGTGGTCCGTAGGAGCCTACGGGTCTTTAGTTAATATCAATGCTTTAGTACCGGAGCCTACCCTACTGCCCAAAGGTACAACAATAGCACCACCATTTGTCATCACGGATGTCTATGACCCCAGTTGGTATAATCTTAGCCTCAATTGGGGATTACTACTTTTGCATAGCTTTGTTTATGTGATAGTGACGCTAATCATCCAAAAAAGGAAAGATATTATCTGAGAGAGTTGTATTATTTCTGGAGAATTTTGAAGAATTTATGAAGAATTGAACACCCTGTCGCGACAAAAAAAACTACTGTTTCAGTTTAGCGTCTGGTGGGAAAGTGTAAGTATCCACCAGATAACTAGTAGAAACCTAGGGTCAAGGTGCTGCAACAAGCAGAGTTACTGTGTAGGGATTGGGCGGTGTGACGGGGCGATGGCTAAAATGTTCCCAGAAAGTGGGAACTTCTTCAATCTCACGAATATTAAGAAAAATCTCGGTAATGGATAGCTTGTAAGGCGAGGGAACTAGATTTAATCAATTAAAGGGGGTAAAGATGTGATGAAGATTACGGCTGACAACTTATTAAACAACCTCTCAGAATTGGTAATGTGGAGTTAATTAGTCAAAATAGCGATCGCGCGGTAGTTGATGCTCAACTATGGTATGAAATGAAAAATGGCAAAGTTGCGGAAGATAATAAAGCCAGAATTTCTCTGATGTGGAGTGATGAGCCTAACAGTTTGTTATTCGTCCCTAAGTCATCCCCTAATTATCAAAACCATCTTTGAATCAATATTTACTCATCCAAGACCATGAATAAACTCACTTTGGGATTAACATTATTACTCACCTACGGCTGTAGTCAACCAATATTAAATTCTTCCTTATCTATCCCACCTGTGGACTCATCCCCCGGTTGTCCAGAGAAACCCATCATCAACCTAGACCAGCAAACCGTAGAAGAGATTAACCTAGATCAGTCATTAGTTAAATCTGGTCGTGTGACTAGTACTAAATCTGTAGGTTATAGATTTGATGCAAAATCCGGTCAAACACTCAGTTACAGCACTAATGATGATGTGTGTATTGTGATTTATACCCCAGATAATCAAATTATTGACAGTGGGGAATTAACCATCAGCGGAAAACATATTCTGGAAGTTTCCGCACCCCAGGGGATAAGAGCATTTAACCTATCAATGTCCTTAACCACTCCTCAACCCATAAGTAATGAACCTATTGCTGTCAATCCTCCCCCCACACCCACACCTACCCCTGTACAAACTGAACAACCAACACCCCAACCCCCCAGGGTTGCACCTCAGAGAGTGAGTCAACCAGTACATAATATTTCTCAAGAGGAAGCATTACCATCTGCAAATAACCAATCTGCTATAGAAGGAGTTGTTAACAGTTTTTATTCAGAATTAAATAGAGGTAATTACCAAAACTCCTGGAACAAATTATCATACAAATTACAAAATAATCAACAAGACCATCCAGATGGTTATAATTCCTATATACAATGGTGGACTAAGGTTTCCCGTGTAGAACCGAGAATAATTAAATCAGAATTTAATGATAATTATGGCACAGTAAATGTGAGATCCAAATTATATTTAAATTCCGGTAAAGTGATTAATGCGGTTGTACAATACAATTTAGTATGGAATCCTGACTATGAAAAATGGGAAATTAATAAAATTAGACTGATTAGCTGATTTTACTCCACATCAACACCAGGTTTTCATGTCAGAAACAACACTCAAAGATGTAGAACAGGTGCAAACGGCCTTGAGTCAAGCTGACTTAGATTACGATGTTGAATTAGAAAACGGAAAAATCTCCCTTGTGGGTCCATCAGATATTTTTTCTAGTGAAATTAGTAGCCGTTTAATTGGGTTTCTATTTGCTTGGGTGAATCCCCAGCCCTGGGGTAGGCTATTTGACTCTCCTGGGGGTTTCATTTTACCAGGTAGCAACCTCACAGCCCCTGATGTATCTTTTGTGCGCCCTGCACGTCCGGGTCAAAATCTCCCTTATTTTGGCGAAATTGTCCCCGATTTAGTATTAGAAATTAAATCCCAAGGTGATAGAGTCAAGGCCTTAGTGGATAAAATCTTCAATTTAATTAAATTAGAGGCGGTTGTTGGTATTTTAATTGACCCTGATACAGCCACAGTCACCGTTTACCATGGTAAAAATCAGCCGATGATTTTTACCACCGGTGACACCCTAACTATACCAGAACTGTTTCCCCGTTGGGAGTTACCCATTGCTGAATTATGTCCCCCGGTTTTTGATCAAGAGGATGAAAATTAATGACATCTCCCCAGTAGGGGCTAAAACCTAGGATTGGGTAAAACTAACCCCAATGCCATCGCGAAGCGCCGCTGCAAGCAGATCGCCTCACCAATAAGGTCTTGAAGGACTGCCCAGCTTTCCATTCAATTAATGTCCCCAGCGAGTGGGAACGGGCAAACCCATTCTAGAGGACAGCATCGTTGCTAATAATGCTGTTTCCATTCAATTAATGTCCCCAGCGAGTGGGAACGGGCCCACTACTGTAGAAGAAGCTAAATCTGTTATGGCAGTTTCCATTCAATTAATGTCCCCAGCGAGTGGGAACTGCATGGAAGAACGTGACGTTAAGATCGCACAATTAGAGTTTCCATTCAATTAATGTCCCCAGCGAGTGGGAACTAAAAAGCACTGTTGACTACTTAGTAAGCAGTATCAATAGTGTTTCCATTCAATTAATGTCCCCAGCGAGTGGGAACTTTACTTCCCAAATCTCATGAAGTTACTAAGCTTCAGATACCTGAGAGTTTCCATTCAATTAATGTCCCCAGCGAGTGGGAACTAAAGCCTTTAGGAGGCATTATGTACCACGAGATTGTGTTTCCATTCAATTAATGTCCCCAGCGAGTGGGAACTTCAGATATTAACGATCTCCTGGAAATGGGGGATTCGTTTCCATTCAATTAATGTCCCCAGCGAGTGGGAACACAGGAACTGATAACTTAGTAAAAATAATGGGGATGGTTTCCATTCAATTAATGTCCCCAGCGAGTGGGAACTTTATCCCACAATTGACACAGTAGAGAGTCTATGCATAAAGGTTTCCATTCAATTAATGTCCCCAGCGAGTGGGAACAGTACCCTCATAGGTACGAGTACTTGGTAAAAGTCATAGTTTCCATTCAATTAATGTCCCCAGCGAGTGGGAACCCCTCTCTGAGTGGGCAGTATGGGAAACCATTTTGTCCCCAGAGTTTCCATTCAATTAATGTCCCCAGCGAGTGGGAACGTGATAGAAGCTGAGAAGGGGTTCGTAGTCTCTTTTGTTTCCATTCAATTAATGTCCCCAGCGAGTGGGAACTTTAATGAAGAAAGATTCTCAAACAATCTTGAAGAACGTTTCCATTCAATTAATGTCCCCAGCGAGTGGGAACGTAGAGCTTCACAAGGAGGCTGAAAACCTCCGAAGTTTCCATTCAATTAATGTCCCCAGCGAGTGGGAACTAGGAAATAATAAGGAGTTCAATACTCTTTTCCGTTTCCATTCAATTAATGTCCCCAGCGAGTGGGAACTATCCATGAACTCCCCCGTGCTTTCTTCATCTAAGGACCTAGGGGTGTTTCCATTCAATTAATGTCCCCAGCGAGTGGGAACAAAAGATGATTAAGTATAAGCTGAGGGGAAGCCCAAGTTTCCATTCAATTAATGTCCCCAGCGAGTGGGAACGTGAAATACCCTAGGGCAGCGATCGCCCTAACCGGGGAGTTTCCATTCAATTAATGTCCCCAGCGAGTGGGAACATAGATTAACCGCCGCACAACCCACCACACAGCCTGTTTCCATTCAATTAATGTCCCCAGCGAGTGGGAACCGAGCATTGCACCAAGAAATATAAAGAGGATCCTGTGTTTCCATTCAATTAATGTCCCCAGCGAGTGGGAACTGTCAAAGACAATAACCAGCTCTATATTGAAAAAGGTTTCCATTCAATTAATGTCCCCAGCGAGTGGGAACTCCCCCATTTTAAACCCTTACCTGGCAATAAGTCTAGATAGACTTTCCGAAGTTCAGGAAAGTTAACCGCTGAAATAGACTTTACCATGGAAGTAAAACTCCTGAAACCCTTACCCAGCAAGCGACCGAAGTTCAAAACAGAAAAATAACTATTCCAGGTATTTTATTTGAACCTCGGAAATAATTCACTAATGCATCGTGGGAGCCACAGTACTAACACCTAGGTCATGGCCTAGATAATTAATGAACTTACCAAAAAATCTACCTACCATCCTTCTTGACAGTCTCCATATTTACAGACACCCTCCTGATTTTGTGTAAATCTCCACCGGGGGTTAGGGCTACTTTTTTTAAAATATTTCTAGCCTTGTTAGCATCTCTGTTTATGGACTTATCGACATTTTAGTTTCTAACAGATAAAACTTTGATTAAAGTTCATTCATCCAACTATTTATGTATTCTCAATATCGTCAAGCACAAACCCTGCTGTGGAAGCTAAATCCTTTGATTCAGAGGTCAAATTCTGCTCTAGTTTGTTCTGTTTTGTCTCTCACCCTTGGCTTAGGGGTTACAAGCATAACCTTAGTAAGCATCACCCCCACCAGAGTTGTGGCTCAAATACCATCCATAGGTAATGAGAGATTTTTAACAGAAAACACTAAGTCCGAAGTTAAATTTTTATTTGTTAACCCAAGTACCGGAAACAACACCTTGGGTGATGGTAGTCAAAGCGCTCCTTTGCAAACCATAACTCAAGCTTTGCGGCTAGCCTCTCCTAATACGGTGATTATCCTTTCCCCAGGTACTTATAGCGCTGAAACTGGGGAAATTTTCCCCCTACACCTCAAACCTGGTGTTGCTATTCAAGGAGATATTACCAACAAAGGACAGAGAATTAAAATTCAAGGGGGTGGTGAATTTCTTAGTCGCAGCTTTGGCGGTCAAAACGTCACCATCATCGGCGCAGATAAAGCTGAGTTAAGGGGAGTAACAGTGACAAATTCCCGTCCCCGTGGTTATGGTTTGTGGATTGAACGGGGGAATCCAGTGATTACCCACAATACATTTATTGGCAGTACTCAAGATGGAATTTCCCTAAATGGTAACAGTGCCCCCATGATTAGCCAAAATTATTTTCATCTCAACGGAGCAAACGGCATCACTATTGGCGGTAATTCCCAACCTCAAGTACGGGAAAATATTTTTAATCAAACAGGATTTGGAATCAATATCATCCAAAATGCTGCTCCTGTGGTGGTGGGTAATCAAATTCAAAATAATCGCTGCGGCATTGTGGTGCAAGCCAATGCTCGGCCAACTTTACGCAATAATTTAATTCAGGGTAACAAACAAGATGGTTTAGTAGTCATCGCCCAATCAATGCCCAATTTAGGTACTATTGCTGAACCAGGAGGTAATGAATTTCGCAATAATGGTCATCATGATATCAACGCCGGCGCTAGTGAGCAGATCATTCCTGCTGCCGGTAACAATCTCGCCCAAAATCGCATTATGGGCAAAGTAAATCTCCAGGCTCAAACAGCACCCATAGCTCAAAATCTTCAGCCCAAAAATGTAGCAAATCCCATATCCCCTCCCACACAACCACACCGGGGTAATGACTCACAGATCAATTATGTGAAAATTGATCCGAATGTTGTGGAATTTACCGCTCCTCAGCCACCACTTCCAAAGCCATTGGCCACTGGCTTTGCAGAACCTCCGTTTGCTGAATCACCCTTGTTACCAGTTCCCAATACCAATACTATCCCCAATCAAACCACTGCATATAATAGGGTGCAGTATACAGTGCAGTCAGGTGTACGTTACCGTGTAGTAGTCAATGCAGTAACAGATAAGCAACGAGAGTTAGTGCGAGATTTAGTACCAGGTGCATTTTATACTATCCACCAGGGTCGCAGAGTCATACAAGTGGGAGTTTTTAGCGATCGCAATAACGCCAATGAAATGTTCACATTACTTAACAATCGGGGTTTAAATACCAGAATTGAACAGTTAAATTAATTCTTAACCTTCTCATGTGCTGTGGTGTAAGGCTGACACTCCCCCGTTACAGTGCAAAGCAGTGTAGCGGGACATTTTTGCTTTTTGGAAACACGCTTTTTGGTATAAGTACCAACTAGTTTTACCGTTTCTCCATTCCCTAAAGTCTGACCACTGTAAGGGTAATCCCCTTGCTCCATTCAGATAGAATCTGATGGTTACTAAAAATTTAGTGAGAGCATTAGTGAGGGAAAATTAGCAAATCAACAGCTAGTTAATTTCCTCGTTACCGAACCAAAATCCCCACATATAAAAATGTTAGGTGGGGACTTGCAGCAATGTCGTTGTGGGGTTTCCCAGTGTAATGGAGTACACAAGAATTTATTCCCTCTTCCCTCTTCCCCCATTACCACATTTAAATTTATGAATATGAGTTACGAATACGAGTTATGAATATGAATATTGTAAAACGTTGAATTCTTCGGTATGAATGCATTATTCCTTGCCATCGGACATTGCCTTCAGTTTTGATGTAAATGAATCAGACTCATGGCTGATTGCTGGGCTAAACTGCCCGATGGGTGGATGATTGGCAGAGAATGGTAGTACTTTTGTCTTATGGTGGGATTTTGGTAATGGGGAATCTCTCTGCAAACAGTTTTGAGGGTCTAGCCTCAACTGAATACCAGAAGCCGTAGTCTTGAGAGTGGAAGACCCTAATATGCTTTCCACTTCCTTCCCTTCTTGTTCTGGATTTATGGCTTGTGGGGTTGCAAGTTGATTTTCTCCATAATTATTACCTACCTCAGCAGGTAAAGAATTGGGTGTAACTGGTTGTTCAATGGTTGACGGCTCCTCTGGAATTTTTGGTTTGATAGTAGGTAGAATTGGTGGCTCCAGTTCTGTTAAGCTTTGGGGAAATTTGCTACAAATCAAACGTTCAAACTCCATATTGAAATGATAAGTAGCTTGGCCTCGACGCTGCCAAAACGTGAGGATTTGCTGCACTGAAATTGCTTTGTAACGGCCTTGATAAAGAGCCTCAATCACTGCCAAGTGCAGCCAGCTTACAGGGTATTGAGTGTACCAACGGTTAACTAGCTCACTGGCGTTATAGCCACTCAGGTCAAAACTATAATGAGTTAACAAAGCAGTTGCTAATTCAGCAGGGGTTTGTGAGGCTGTGGTCAACATGGGGCTATCAGCTTCAGATGAATTGTATAAATTGTCTACCCATCCCTTATGGCCCATTGCGTTTTGAACTATAGGATTAGTTACCAAGAGTTTTCATTCTGATAAATAATGTCTTTCATTTTACTTGGTCAATTGCTCAATGTCTAAATAATATAGGTTGAATTAATTGTGGGTGTTCGTTGGATAGCAACCAATGCCTGATAAACCATTGCTGCTACTTCCCCACGTGTTGCTTCCCGCATCGGTACAAGTTGCTTGGGGTTTGGATAATTGACAATAATTTTTTTGTGTGTGGCAATTAAAACTGCTTGACGAGCATAATCGGGAATTGTATGACCATCAGTATAAGTGAGTAAAAAACTGTTATTAACTGTTGCCAATTTTAATCCATTTACTAAGGAGACAATTACTTGTAATCTTTGGACATTTTGATCCGGGCGGAAAGTGCCATCGCTAAACCCACTAATAAAACCACCTCTACTGGCGATTTGTAAAGCTGGATAAGCCCAAAAATCTGGAGATACATCTGTAAAATCTATTGCCGGGCGTTTAGGCGTGGGTTTAAACGCCAGCGCTACTAAGGCCGCATATTGGGCTCGAGTCATCAGTTGATTAGGCTGGTAGGTACCATCAGCAAAACCATTAATTAAATTCATACTAGCCAAGGCCCGAATAAAGGGTTCTGCCCAATGTCCGTTAATATCCGTAAACCCCGGTAGATTTACATCGGGGCTAACAATATAGGGGGAAATAATCGCTTTTTCCTCACCAATGGCTATCAATCCTTGATAAATTAATGCTGCCACTTCACCACGGGTAATATATGCTAAAGGTCTTAGTTGTTCTCTGTGGGGATAGTTAACCACTAACAATTCTTGGGTAGCAGTTGCTACAGCATTGGTAGCATAACTGGGAATTTGAGGGCGATCGCGGTACATATTTAACACTTGGGCATTGCCACCAGTTAGTTTTAAGCCATTAACCATAGATACTATGGCCTCTACTTTGGTCAAATTTTGTCCCGGTCTAAAAGTCCCATCGGGAAAACCACGAATAAAACCCATTTCAGTAGTTTGGAAAACTGCTGATGCAGCCCAAAAGCTGGGGTACACATCTGTAAATTTACTATCTAGATTTATTCTCGGTAATTGAAAAGTTTGAGCAATGATTGCCGCATACTGAGCCCGAGTTATAGGGGCATCCGGGGCAAAAGTGCCGTCGGGAAAACCAGTAATTGCACCTCTACCCACCAATGCTTCGACAAAATCCGCCGCCCAATGTCCAGCTAAGTCAGAAAAAATACTGCTGCTACCGGAAATACTACGAAGATTATCTTCTAGGACAGCTATAAAATCTACCCATCCCTTAACTTGGGTGGGATTCAACTGATTACCTGCGGAAATAATTGGCTGTGGTGTGGTGTTCTGTAAATCGAAGGAGCCATTATGATCGAAAGTGTTGCCAGCTATGTCTTGCTTATTACCCAAATCAGGGATGGCATTACCATTAACTAACATCCCGCCGTGGCTATTTTTGCTGATTACGTTATGACGCAGCACAGGTTTAGCATTGCGAGAAAGAGCGATGGCTGAACGGTTATCTGATATTATGTTATCTGCTATCAAAGGAGCAGCATCATCAGTAACAGCTATACCCAAATAATTTTTTTGAAATACATTTTGCAGCACTTCTCCTTTACTATGACGGGCCATCATCAAGCCACTGGCGGCATTTTCTCTAAACACATTATCTACAATGGCGGGTTTAGCAGTCCCAGTAACAAATATACCTTCTCGACCACAGTTGACAAAAGTATTATTAGCCACATTTGCTTCCGCCGATTCTATCCAAACACCAGTACCTTTAGGCACGGGATTAGTGACGGTCACACCTAAGAGATTGGCATTACCTTGTAAAACTAAAGTAATTTGTTGTAAACCAAAGCTAACACTTTGATAATTACCACTTCCGTAAATCACAATTTCAACACCTTTGTTATCTTCATTACCTACCACTGTCACCCCAGCAGCAATAACCAAGGGAAAAACCTCGCCACTGGCAACACTATATTTCCCTGATGTCAACTGAACAATTACGGGTGTTTTGGTAACCTTTAAAGCACGGGTGATACTTTGAAACGGATTTAACCGAGAACCATTATTCTCATCATTCCCCTGGAGAGGATTGACATAAAGTCTAGTAACGAAGGTAGAGTTGACCATTGATGATAAAGATGCAGTTTAAATTGTCACAGTCATGAATAATAACTTATACCAATTTTCTATCAACTTGCACCTACAGCACCTTGGAACAATCTCAAGTACAGATATGAATAATACAACCTTTGTGGAGTGGGTATTTTCCCAGCCCTTGTAACTAAGCACTCTTCTAATATATGCCCATATCCACTTAATCTCAACGAGTTTAGGTGGATTCTTGTATAGCTTTGGCTACATTATCAAGGAGCTTTTTATTTTTGCGACTGCGAGAACCATATAGCCTTGCAGAAAACACTGTGATTAACTCCATCATATCGGTTACCAACTCTTGCTCGAAGGTAATTTCATCAGTTGATTTATTGATAATGACTACCTCGGTTTCAAACTCCTCACACATGGCAAAAACAATTTCAGAACCCAATCTTAACAGTCTGTCTTTATGAGTTAAAACTAATCTTCCCACATCACCTTCCATGATGCGTTTTAGCAGTTTTTGAAGACCTTTTTTTTGGTAATTTAACCCAGAACCTAAATCAAATATGGTTTCAAATTGCCAACCGTTAGCACTGCTAAAAGCTTCTAGTAGCTGTACCTGTCTAGCTAAATCATCTTTTTGGTCGCTGTTAGACACACGTGCATAATTAATAGTTACCCGGTCTTCTAGATTATTAAAATCTCGTGGTGTTATGGGTTTTATCTCTGCAAGGTAAAACCTTCTGTGACCGCTAGGACTACGTTCATATCTGAGTTTCCCCGCGTCAGCCCACCTTCTTACCGTTTTAACTGATACACCCAGCTCCTTGGCTGCATCACCTATTGAAATAGTCATTCGAGAGCGTTCCACAATTTGATACCCATGAAAACTACTCTCAATATATAAACCTTGCGTTAATTTTGTCCAGTTATGGGTATAAATTACCCAAGGGTTAAAAGCCCCCGGATGTATCCGGGGGATTGTTCAGTTAAGAATTCAATTTTTTCTCCACCAACTCATTAGTTAGCTTGGGATCGGCTCGTTTGTCAGTTTTTTTCAAAACTTGTCCCACAAAAAAGCCTAAAAGCTTTGTATTACCATTACGATACTTTTCTAGTTCTTTAGGGTTAGCAGCCATGGCTTCATCAATGATGGGTTCTAGTAAACTAGGATCTGTAATTAACTCTTGACCTGCAAAAGCTTTTTCCGGAGACATACCATCAAGTAAATCTGGCAATTTTTGTTTAGCTTGAGCATTACTAATTGTGCCAGATTCAATGCGAGTAATTACTTCAGCTAAATTAGCAGGACTGAGAGCAATTTGAGTAATACTGAGCTTTTGCTTGTTGAGATATGCAGCTATGTCTTGAGTAATCCAGTTAGCAGCAGCTTTAGCATTGGCACCAGCTGCAATGGCATTTTCAAAAAAATCAGCTACGGCGGGGTCTTCTGTCAACACTCGTGTATCATAAACCGACAGCCCCAATTCACTTTCATAACGATGACGTTTTTGGGCGGGTAATTCAGGAAGTTCCCCTTTCCATTGCTCTAATTGCTTCTTAGACACCTCAATGGGTGCTAAATCTGGTTCTGGAAAGTAGCGGTAATCGCTAGAACCTTCTTTAGTCCGCATACTAATTGTACGTTGAGCACCCTCTTCCCATAAACGAGTTTCTTGGATAATGGGCTCCCCTGCTTCTATAGCCGCAATTTGTCGTTCAATTTCATAATCAATAGCCCGGTGAATAGCGCTAAAGGAGTTCATATTTTTAATTTCCACCTTAACGCCAAACTTTTCAGTTCCCACCGGACGCACAGAGATGTTTACATCACACCGTAGAGAACCTTCTTGCATATTGCCATCACTGACACCGAGATAGCGGACAATGCGACGCAATTCTTCCGCATATTCAGCAGCTTCTGCACCAGAACGCAAATCAGGTTCCGAGACAATTTCCACCAAGGGCACCCCTGCCCGATTATAGTCCACTAAAGAATAGCTAGAACCAGAGAGGCGATCGCTTCCTCCGTGTACAAGTTTCCCCGCATCTTCTTCCATGTGCAAACGAGTCACACCAATGGGTTTACGAATCAAGTTCCCCTGTGCATCTGCAAATTCGATTTCTAACCAACCATGTTCCGCAATAGGTAAGTCGTATTGAGAAATTTGGTAATTTTTGGGTAGATCAGGATAAAAATACTGTTTACGGTCAAATTTGCTATATTCAGCTATTTGGCAGTTCAAAGCCAAACCTGTTTTTACAGCATATTCCAGAACTTTTTCATTCAGCACTGGTAAAACCCCAGGTAATCCCATACACACAGGGTCGATATTAGTATTAGGATCAGCACCAAAAGCTGTGGAGCTACTAGAAAAAATCTTAGTGTTGGTACTCAGTTGACAATGGGTTTCTAAACCAATAATCGCTTCGTATTCAGTTTTTACATTCGCAACAGCAGTCATACTATAATATTACTAGTCATACCGTATATTATTAGTTTAGCTATAAATCTCTATTTTCCTCAACTTATGTCCTGGTAAGAAGAGCTTTTTTATTTAATATCTTACAGTTAATGATCATCCTAAAAAATCAGTTTATTTATTAAATAAACATCATGAGAAAATCATTAAAAGTTGTTGATATTTTAGCTGAAACATTTGAGCAAATATTTGCTGAATAATTAATCCCAATCCCAACTTTCTAGATACCATAAAACAAAGACGCAGAAAAAACTCTCTGCGTCCTACTATCTCCGGGTGAAACAACCTAAACCATTTTAGAAGTCTGCACTGTAGATTGAGGCTGGGGTTGAAACATAAACAAGGAGTAAACCACATCCCGGCGGATGTTCACCATCATATCCAAGAACAATTCATAACCCTCACTCTTATACTCAATCAAAGGATCCTTTTGTCCATAACCACGCAAACCCACAGATTCACGTAAAGCATCCATTTGTTGGAGGTGTTCCCGCCACAAAGTATCAATACGCTGCAAAATAAAGAACCTTTCAGCTTGTCGCATCAGTCCTGGTTGAACCTTGTCAATTTGCGCTTCTTTGAGGTCGTAGGCAATTCGTACTTGTTCGTGGAGAAAAACCTTAATTTCCGTAACAGTCATCTCCTCTAATTGACTTGGTTCCATATCTGCTAGGAGATAAACGAACTCCTTGACCTTGTTCACCAGTTTTTCTAACTCCCACTCTTCCGAAGGTAAATCTGGATTGATGTAAAAATCAACGATTTCATCCATGGTTTTTTCGGCGTACTTGATCACCTGTTCTTTCAAGTCCTGACCTTCTAACACCCGGCGACGTTCAGCGTAGATAGCGCGACGTTGATTATTCATTACTTCGTCATACTCAAACACCTGTTTACGGATGTCGTAGTAGTAGGTTTCGACCTTTTTCTGTGCCCCTTCCAAACTGCGAGTCAGCATTCCAGATTCAATAGGCATATCTTCCTCCACCTGAAAAGCATTCATTAACCCAGCGACGCGATCGCCTCCAAAAATTCGCAGCAAGTTATCCTCCAAACTAAGGAAGAACCTTGTGGAACCAGGGTCACCTTGTCGTCCTGCACGTCCCCGCAATTGGTTATCAATCCGCCGTGACTCGTGGCGTTCCGTACCAATTACGTGCAAACCCCCCAATTCAACCACTTCATTGTGTTCTCTTTCCGTGAAGTGTTCGTACTCCTGCTTAACTCGGTTGTAAGCTTCCCGTAACCTTTGAATGACAGCATCGTTAGTAGGAGCCTTTTCAGCTGCAATAGCCACTTTGTCTTCTGCCTCTAACTCCAGTAAGCTACGTTCACCATATTCCCGTACAGCCACTTCCACAGCATCTTTTAATAACTGTTCCGTTGCTTTTGTCAATTGGGTGGGGAAAATTTCTGGTGAAGCCCTCCAAGTTTTCACCTTTTTGCCAGGTACAAAACCTTGACCACCACCGTGTCCAGATGGCAAGCCAGCAGGTCTTTGCACCCCAAAGACATCTTCATCTTCTGGACTGACAATTCGAGGCATAAAGTATTCCCGCAACTTCAGACGTGCCATATATTCAGAGTTACCACCAAGGATAATATCTGTACCCCGTCCAGCCATGTTAGTTGCAATAGTCACAGCCCCTTTGCGTCCTGCCTGAGCAACGATTTCCGCCTCCCGTTCCACATTTTCTGGTCGCGCATTGAGCAGTTCGTGGGGAACCTCCATTTGCTTTAACAATTGGCTGAGATATTCAGATTTTTCTACACTAGTGGTTCCCACCAAGACTGGCCTGCCCAGTTGATGCATTTGGGCACATTCCCCCGCGATAGCCCGCCATTTACCAGCCTCTGTTTTAAACACCATATCTGCTAAATCTTGGCGTTTTCGAGTTTGATTAGTAGGAATTACCGCAACTTCTAATTTGTAGATTTTTTCAAATTCTGGCTCTTCAGTTTTTGCAGTTCCCGTCATCCCACCAAGTTTAGGATAAAGCAAAAACAAATTTTGATAGGTAATTGTGGCTAGAGTTTGAGTTTCCGGCTGAATATCTACGTGTTCTTTGGCTTCAATTGCTTGGTGTAGCCCATCACTCCAACGCCTTCCGGGTAAAACCCGTCCAGTAAATTCATCAACAATTACCACCTCCCCGTTACGGACGATGTAATTTACATCCTTGAGGAAAAGTTCTTTACCTTTAATGGCATTGAACATGAAATGAGCCCAGGGATCTTCCGGGTCAAATAAATCAGTAACTCCCAAAAGATTTTCTGCTTCCGCGAAGCCTTCATCAGTTAACAGCACGTTACGAGCTTTTTCATCCACCTCGTAATGCTCATCTTTTTGTAGTCTAGAAGCAATTTCAGCGGCTCGTAGATATTTTTCCGTAGGTCTTTCCACTTGCCCAGAAATAATCAACGGTGTTCGAGCTTCATCAATTAAAATCGAGTCTACCTCGTCGATCACACAATAGTTAAAAGGACGTTGTACCGCATCAGCCATTGATGTTGCCATATTGTCCCGTAGGTAGTCAAAGCCTACCTCACTATTGGTGACATAGGTAATATCGCACTCATAGTTTTTTTGGCGTTCACTAGGAATCATGCTGGACTGAATCAGCCCCACACTCAGCCCTAGAAAGCGATGCACCTGTCCCATCCATTCAGCATCGCGACGAGCTAAGTAATCGTTAACTGTAACTACGTGTACACCTTTACCACCCAAAGCATTTAAATAACTCGGTAAGGTAGCAACCAAAGTTTTACCTTCCCCGGTTTTCATTTCTGCTATTTGTCCCGAGTGCAGGATCACACCACCCAATAACTGAACATCAAAATGCCGTAACCCCAAGACTCTTCGTCCTGCTTCTCTGACCACGGCAAAGGCTTCTGGCAGAATATCATCCAGCGTTTCGCCCTTGGCGAGTCGCTGCTTAAATTCATCTGTTTTGCCTTTTAACTCCTCATCAGAAAGGGCTTTAATGTCTTCCTCTAAGAGGTTAATTTCACTAATGTAAGGTTGGTATTTTTTAAGCTTACGAGCGTTGGGATCGCCCAACAAGAGTTTTAGCATGGCAGATTATGGAACTAAATCGAGGGTTACGGAGAATAAAGTTTTTGTATTGATTATAAGAATTTAACCCAATGCAGCTATTTAGGCTGTAAATGGGTACAAGATCAGATTTAACTCAAAAACAGCAAAAATTTAGATCCAATCATTTAGTGAAAAGATTGGTTTTACTTCTCAGTTTAAACGTCAAACTAATATAATAGTATCATTTTGCCTTCAACTTAGTCAGAGAACCCCCACCATTCGAGGAACTGGCGAAATCAACTTTGGCTGTTGCAATTACCATTTTCCATTACACGCCAAGGGAAAATTTCCAACCAAAATTTCAAATTTTAATTCCTTCTTCTTTCTGAATCTACCTTACATCCCATTCGCCACTCAGACGGCGGAAATTGCCATCCTTCCCACTGGGGTGACAACTCACACAACTGCTCACCTTAACGGGGCGAGGTAAATCCACTTGGGGATGCAAAGCCTGAAAATAACGTGAAGAATTAACGCGATAGGGTGTAGCCTCGTCTTTTAGCTGTGTCCCTGAAAAATTAGAAAGATACCTCCAAACCAAGGTGCGGGGAGGATCAATTAAAGGTTTAATCTGTACACCATAGTGCTGTGAGTCTTCTAAGAGGTTTCTCCATGTTTGAGAAGGTAAAACTTGTGGCGGTAAAGCTATGTGACAGCTAGAGCAGTTTTCCAAATATAGTTGTTTACCTAACTGATATTGTACAGGTACCACATCAACGGTGCCAATTTCTGATGTAGGTGTGGTACTGTGGGCGCTAGTTGCCAAAGAAAGCAGCCAGCCCATAGCCAGACTCCAAGCCAAAATTACCACCATTAAGCCCAAGGGATGGCCTTTGAGTTGACGTTTTCCAAATTGATGCTTTACAAAATTTGACATTCCTGAGATTCCCGAATAAGTTTATAACGAAAATGCCGAAAACCCCTTGAGAAACAAGCCCATAGTACCCTAATTGCCAAGGGCGGCCAATGCCGAAGTAACCCTCTCCAAGGTCCTAACCTCTACTTTAGATTACAGAATCCCCGTGCCTTTAGGTCGGGGACTATCAATTCAAAAAATTCCCATTCAGTCGGGAAAACTTAGCATTCACTACTCAAAAAGTTTTCTAGCAATATTACAATCAATTTGAATTTGTGTTTTCAGGTGTTCTAGAGAAGCAAATTTTTGTTCCCCTCGCAAAAATGCAACTAGCTGCACAGCCAGTTTTCTGCCATATAAATCACTACACCAATCAAACAGATGTACTTCCACAGATAAGTTGCTACCATTTACTGTGGGGCGTTTACCTATATTCATCACACCCAAGTTTTGATGTGAACTAGTTGCACCTGATGTCTCACTCAAAATAGCAGCCCGGACAGCATAAACACCTTGGCGGGGGATAAATTTGTCCTTTGGTAATTGCAAGTTAGCAGTGGGAAAACCAATGGTTCGCCCCATTTTTTTACCTGGAACTACAGTACCAATGAGGGTATAAGGTCTTCCCAGTAAGAGGTTGGCATTTTTGATGTCGCCGCTTTCTAAATAGTGGCGGATGAGTGAAGTGCTAATGGGAGCCTCCTGGCTGGGAACATTCTCTGTATGAGTTTGTAAACAAACGATGGTAACGGGGATATGGTGCTTGGCTGCCAGTAATTGCAAATCTTTAGCAGTACCACGACGCTGTTTGCCAAAACAAAAATCTTGCCCAACACTAATTTTCCGACATTGGAGCTGTTGCACTAAAATCTTGTCTACAAAATCTTGGGGAGATAAAGCAGATAATTCTCTGTCAAAGGGTAGCAACACAAGTTGTTCCACTCCTAGCGATCGCAATTGTTGGACTTTTTCATCCAGTGGTGTTAGCAAAGGCCGTAGTTGACCAGTAAAAAATTCCAGTGGATGGGGAACAAAGGTGACAACTGTCGAGTATGTATGTTCTTGTAGTTGGGTTGGTGAAGTGGGAGAGTATGTTGGTGATTGCTCCCCGTCTTCTCTTCTGGCCTCATTCAATACTTGGGGCAAAATTGGTTGAATAACCCTGTGATGACCAAGATGTACACCATCAAATTTGCCAAGAGCCACAGCAGTGGGCTTGAGAGTTAATTCCGTCGAAGAAGCAACCCACATAGAACGTCCATTTTTAGACAAATTTAGCACGTGGATTCTGGGATTTTAGGTTTATTTAGCTATCAGCCAGAAGCTACCTTGGGTTCAGCCCCTTGAAAGACAAGGCCTCTCCCCCACCCTACTTTGGTTGGTGGACAGCCCCTAAAGGTGTTTTTGATTGGCTAAGAAACGACATAGCTCATCCTTGATTGTGGTATTGCGCGAAGCACAGTGCCCAAGGCAATGGGACTAATAGCTCTTGATCACCAATCTAATCTAAAATCTACAATTGCTTCGACTGCAACCCTTACCAAGATAACTTGTCAGTGGGAAAAGATTCTAATTAGCCAGTTGATGTGGGAACCTGGAGGACCATTCCTTCTCGTGCCATAATTGAACCAGCAAATTGCCGATATGCTTCTTCCCCGACACGATCCAAAAAATCATCGTTGTGTCTAGGGTCATGGTGGTAAATCACCAGATTTCTCACATTAGCAGCTTTGGCTATTTTCACAGCTTCTTGCCAGGTAGAATGTCCCCAACCAATTTTCGGTGATATTGGTGAGTAGTATTCCTCATCAGTATAAGTAGAATCATAAATTATGATATCCGCATTTTGGGACAGATGGAGAACATTCTCATCCAACCGATCAGGAAGATGTTCAGTATCACTTAAGTAAACAGCAGCACCACCACCCCAGTTAACTCGATATCCAACTGCCTGACCTGGATGGTTGAGCAGTGCTATATCTATGGTAATGTCATTAATATGTAATCTTTGCCCTGGGTTAACATCATGGAATGTCAAATCTGCCTGCATGATTTGCAAGGGCACAGGAAAATTAGGATGCAGCATCTGGTCATTGAGACGCTGTTTTATCGTAGAACCATCAGGAGCGATGGCCCCATAAATATCAAATTTATTCCCCTTGACAAACCCTGGCACAAAGAAGGGAAATCCTTGGATATGATCCCAGTGGGAGTGGCTGAAGAATATATGACCTTCTATTGGCATTTGGCACAATAAAGATTGCCCTAAAACGTGTAGTCCTGTACCACCATCAAAAATCAAGCGTTTACCTCCCACTAGCATCTCAACGCAAGGGGTATTACCACCATAACGAACAGTGTGTAAACCCGGACTGGGGATACTGCCGCGAACGCCCCAAAATTTTACGGTAAATTGGTTCTCTGTCCTAGACATGAGTGTTGCTTGCTGGATTAAGCGGGCGATCAATTAAAATTAGATAGTACTTGTTTTATTGAGTTTATAACGAAAACGCTGAAAACCTTGATAAACAGGCACATAACCCCCTATTTCCTACTTTCACCAGGGTATTCAACGCCCTTGGTGCAAACCTCAAGATGGTAGGCTGATTCATGGCGATGTTAATGCCAGGGTAAATATAGCGGGAAAAGTAGTCCCTGGGGCTTTTAGCTTAGGGACAGAAGGCATTGCAGTTTACCCATTCCGGGTAGCACTGGGGAAACTAACTTGAGGATATTTGCCCGTAAAATTACTAACTGTTAAATCAACAAATCAAGAAAGCTCAAATTCCCACTGAGACAATTTATCTAGTCCTGTAGCATAGGTGAGATTGTATTTTAATGGTGTAATGCTGATGTAATTGTTGCGGATAACATGCACATCAACAGGCACTTTCTCAGGTAGATTTAAACCTGAGGGTGGTTCCACATCTTCTAAAACTTCTCCGGTTAACCAGTAGTAAACTTTACCACGGGGATCCACGCGCTTGTCAAAAACATCAATGTAACGCCGTACTCCTTGACGAGTCAAAGTCACTCCAGCAATTTGTTCCCACTTCACAGCAGGAACGTTGACATTCAGCAACATCAACTCCGGTAGGGGATTTACTGCTAGTTTTTCCACAAGAGTTTGGGCAAACTTAGCAGCACCTTGAAAGTCTTTGCATGTATGGCTGGTGAGACTGAAGGCTATGCTGGGAATCCCCTCAATTACACCTTCCATAGCCGCTGAAACAGTTCCAGAATAGAGAATTTCAGTGCCCAAATTTGCGCCTTGATTAATGCCAGATAGCACCAGGTCAGGGGGAGATTCCAGCAAAGCCCACAATGCCAGTTTTACACAGTCTGAGGGAGTACCATCACAAGCCCAAGCATTAACAGCAGGATGAAAAACAGATTCGATCACTTCCGCGCGAATGGGTTGGTGTATGGTGAGTCCATGTCCAGTCGCTGACCGCTCCCGATCTGGGCAAACTACAGTTACATCATGGCCTGCTTCCGCCAAGTAGTCAGCCAGAGTACGAATCCCTAAGGCAGAAATGCCGTCATCATTACTAATGAGTAATTTCATAAATCAATAGCTAATTGTCATTGGTCATTTTGCTTATTAGTTATTTGTGATTTTTTATTCGTCATTTGTCAATATTTGCACATCCCCAGTATCGGCCAAAAAAACCCCCTCAAACAACCAATCACCTCTAAACTAGTAAAGGGAAGTTGAGTTTTCACCTTTCCCTGTGATTAAAGTGATTGGTTAGCAGTCCAAAGTCGTAGACTAATAACCAATGATTCATGACCAATGACTAATAACCAATGACTACCGATTTAGAGGCTCAACTTTTAGCACTGCGGCAGCAAGGAGAACAAGCGATCATCGCCGCTGATACCCTAGAACGTCTGGAAGAACTCAGAATTAGCTATCTGGGTAAAAAAGGGCAACTGGGAGCGTTATTGCGAAGTATGGGACAAATGAGTGCGGAGGAAAGACCGAAAATTGGGGCGATGGCCAACACAGTCAAGGAATCCCTACAAAATAGTTTAGACAAACAACGTGCTGCCCTGGAATCTGCAAAAATTCAGGCACAGCTAGAGGCGGAAACGCTGGATGTGACTATGCCGGGAATCTACCGACCTCAAGGCCGGATTCATCCACTCAACGGTATTATTGACCGGGCGTTGGATATTTTTGTTGGCATGGGCTACACCGTAGCCGAAGGGCCAGAGATGGAAACAGATTATTATAATTTTGAAGCCCTGAATACTCCACCAGATCACCCCGCCCGTGATATGCAGGATACTTTCTACCTCCCAGACGGAAATCTTCTCCGTACTCATACCTCATCAGTGCAAATTCGCTATATGGAAAAACAGGAACCACCTATCCGGATTGTTGCTCCTGGGCGAGTTTATCGGCGAGATAATGTAGATGCAACTCACTCGGCGGTTTTTCATCAAATAGAACTTTTAGCCATCGATGAAGGTCTAACGTTTAGTGACCTCAAAGGTACTATTAAGGTGTTTTTACAAGCAATATTTGGTGATTTACCAATTCGTTTCCGTGCTAGTTATTTCCCGTTTACAGAACCTTCGGCTGAAGTCGATTTACAGTGGAATGGTCGGTGGTTAGAGGTTATGGGGTGCGGCATGGTAGATCCAAATGTTATGAAATCTGTGGGTTATGACCCAGAAATTTATACTGGGTTTGCTGCTGGTTTTGGTGTAGAACGTTTTGCCATGGTGTTACATCAAATCGACGATATCCGCCGCTTGTACGCTAGTGATTTACGGTTTTTACAACAGTTTTAAAATTTCAAACTGTTAAAATCTCCTGATTTTTTATTTCTGGATGTTGACACTCCCCTATCTAAAGGCTAGGGGATTCTACATTCACTGTCAAAACTTGCTCAACCAGACTTGTGCCAAGGAAAGTAGAGGCTTCAACTGACTAATGAATATTCTGGCAATTATCACAATGACCACAACGCCAGTTACCAGGTTCTTGGTTAAAACCAAAGGCATTTAATAAAAACTGCCAACGACATTTTTTCGTAGTCAAATATTGATACATTTGTTTAGCACCTTGTGATTGTGTCTCTGGCTGATGTTTCACCTCTGACTCAATGGTGTAATGAAAAGGGTCAAGCCAATTTAATAGACCACTGCTGTGGAGTAAAGCTAAGGCCATAGAAGCATCGCTAAATTGACTTATCACTCCATTGACTTCTCCCTGTTTGGGTAGTTTTTTCAGCAGTTGCTGTGCTGTGCGTTGTTGTCGTCGCATCTGTTGATCAAAGAACTGCTGTCTTTGCTTATCTTCTGGGTCTAACCAACCTGTAGGTTCACTAATCAAAGTTAATGCTATGGCTGGTTTTCCATCCCGTCCAATCCGACCAATTTCTTGCACATATTCAGATATGAGATGTGGCGCGTGAAAATGAACTACCCAACGCACATCTGATTTATTTATCCCCAAACCAAAAGCACAGGTGCTAACAACAAAGGGAATTTCACCACTTAACCATTTAGCTTCTACAGCCCGGCGTTCTGCTCCACCCACTCCCCCATGATAACTAGCTGTGGTGTAACCTTTTTCTGCTAACCATGCAGCTATATTTTCGCTATCTTGTCTAGTGCGAACGTAAATTAATCCCGACTGTTGTGATCGACTTTGAATAAATTTTAATAATTGCTGTTTCCTACTCCTTGGTGTCCAAGCTATGCGGACAGTGGGATGTAAATTTGGGCGGTAGGGATTTAATCGAAAAATTTCTGGTTGCTCTAATTGTAAGATTGTTTGAATAGCTTTTTGGGCTGAAGGGTCAGCAGTAGCAGTAAAAGCAGCGATGCTGATTTTTGTTCCCGGTGGTTTTGATGTCAGTAGTCCAGGTCTGACTGCCCCTAATCTGCTATAAGCTGGACGAAATGTATCTCCCCAGTGCACTAAACAATGGGCTTCATCTACTACCAAACCATTGATTTGTAATTGGGGATGAGATAATTTTTCCCATACTGGGGCACTTAATAAAGTCTCTGGGGATAAATACAGTAATCTAATTTGTTGTCTTTCTAGGTCTCGTAGTGTGCTACGGCGTTGGTGTGAAGGTAATTCACTATGCAACAATGCCACTTTTTGTTGACGCTCAAGTAGTTCTTGGACTTGGTTTTCCATCAGTGCCACCAAGGGTGAAACTACTAAAGTTAATCCTGTTTGTAGTAGTGCCGGCAATTGAAAACAAATTGATTTGCCGCTACCCGTGGGCATGATGATGACAGCATCTTTTTTTGCTAATAAACTCCTGACTATTTCGCCTTGGGGGGGACGGAAATCATCGTGACCCCAAATTTGTTGAAAAGTAGCGCGCACAGCCTGCCAGGATGTGTTTACAGGTTCATTCATCAGTTTGATTCTGTTTATGATTTGACATGGATATTTATAACCATTTCAACGGTAAGCCCATTGATTTTGATAATTAATTGATGATTGAATTATAAGTTAACTAATTTAATGTTTAATTATTCTGAATCAGATTTTTTATTTACTCTATAAAGCTGTAATAAATACTCACCATTGAAATGAATAAGATGGGTAGCATCTTCAGCAACCCAGACATCTGTTTCCCAAGCTACTTCAGGTAAGTAATCAACCATAGCTTTACGGCTAAGAAATGTAGTTACCATCACAAGAGGAATTTTTGTGTTAGCAAAGAGAGTGTCAAGTTCTCTCTTGCGTTTAGGATTAATTGGCCCATGAGAAGTTACAGCTTCAATTAAAACTAGCCAATCATTTTTTAGATGATGGATAATTACATCAGGCATTTTACCGTGAGAATTGATGATAACACCTAAATTTTTTAATGCACTTTCATTAAAGTAAGCAAATTTTTCATCAGTGTCACCAACGTAGATCAGTTTCCCTCCCGCAGTAAATCGTTCTGCAAATTCCTTAATAATTTTTTCAATCAAAATATTCTGTCCACCTGGTGATAAAGTTATGACTTGTCCTTCTATTTCTATAGGTATACGTCTCAACTCTCTCTCCTGAGCATACTGTTTTTTCAAAGTTTCAATTGAAGAAAGGTAAGTACGAAGACTTTTTTCCCATTCCATACTGTTGTAAGTACGTAATAATTCAAGGGCACTTTCTTCAATTTGATATACTGTTTTTGGACTATTAACAGGCCGTTCAGGCTTGTCTGGATTTGTAACAATTAAGGCTGCATCTAAAAATTGATGAACTGTTTGACGACGAACAGTTTCACGAGTATTAGGCTTGTAGGTTTTTCTGTAATGCTGCGCCATGAATTCCATTATTGGGGTAATTCCCATTAATGGGGATGAAGCGGATTGCCAAGGATCATGAGGTTTTAAGCCAAGTAAAGAAAGAAGAGTCAAACCTGAACGTTCATTAAGTTGTGAGCGAGGAAATCCCAAAAGGCTTAATATTTGTAATGCTTCATCAATACGATTTTTAATGGCTATAACACTATTGTCTGGCTTACTACTCATACTTAGTAATTCTTCTATAAAATAATCAATTTCTCTTTGAGATGGAAAATTTTCTCCAATTCGTTCTCCTATAGATATAAGCTGTTCTAAATTAGGATATTTAAAATTTCTTAAATCAGTCGCATTAACTTGAGTATGCCCATTAAAGAACCGAAAAAATGTATCTATAATTGTAGAGTTAAGATAAGCAGCAAGACCCCGCGCTAGGTTCAGATTAAGCCCTTTCCCGTTATGATGGAAATAGTTTAAGTGGTTTTCAAAGCCTACCCAAGAATGGCAAATTTTTTCAGCATTATAAACAGCAGCTACTACTCTTTTTTTTTCTTCTTTTGAAGAGAAACGTTTAGTCAAAACATAATGTTCGTTCGGTACTAGTAGTGATGCTGTCTGTTCCGTATGTACTAAAGCTTGGTGTTTTTTAGTTATTGTCGGATATTCAATATATCCTTTAGATAAATTTACTGGGTAAATTAAGGGAACACAACTTTTATCTGGTAGTAAACGTAGAAATTCTTTTGCACGGAAATCTACAACCCGTCCGGTTGAAACCGTTAATCCGAGGTCTTCTAACGTACAAGTAAAATTTGCTATTTGTTGAATTATCTGCTGACTTAATGTATCTGGAATAATATAAATAAATTGTTGTGGATCATTTAGGTGAACCACTTCCGTATATTCTACAGAATTAGAGATAATAAAGTCATCATCAGCACTTGTACTTGTAGTAATCAGTACATTATCAAACTTCTGTTTTTGTTTTATGGCATGAATGATGATTGTTTCTTGCAAAACTTCATCGTTGAAAGCCTCTTGTCTGGATTCAAAAAGATGTATCTGGTCTAAAGCCATAATTTCCAGAAACCTTCTTCGGAAATCTTTAAAATATGGCCCATTACAAAAACTCCGAGGTGAAATAGATACAAGTTCTCCTCCTGATTGAAGAAGTAGAGATGTAGCAGCTATAAAACCTGTATAAAGATTGCTAGTTTCTAGTCCCAATGAACGTAACAATGTACGAACCTTGGAGTTAGCATTAATTTTTAAATATGGCGGATTAATAATAGCATGGGTAAATCTTGAATTTTGAGAATTATCAAATAAACTAGGCTGAAGGATGTTGACAGCATCCTCTATAAAATCTTTTTCTCTGATTTCATAACTTAAAGAGATACCTGATATCTGGCATCTTTCTGCACACAAATTTAAAGTATGTTGTAAATATTCAACTAGAAAAGGATCAATTTCATAAGCAACAATATCTAAATTTTGTGAACGGTACTGGCTATTGCAAAGTTTAGATACAAAAGCTGTCAGTAATGAGCCAGTTCCTGCACCTGCATCAAGCAGACGGATTTGAGGAAGATTAACTTTGTTAAACATCCCAGCCATTAATTCGGCTACAGGAGCAGGAGTTAAAAACTGACCTAATCTTGCTTTCCGCTTTTGCTCCTGCTTAAAGCTTGCAGCAATTCTTAAAAAATCAACTTCATCTACTAGGTCTATGGCAGATGATTTTACTAAACTTGCTAATTCCGGTAACTTTTTAATATTGTTTGTGAACTTTTTATGGCTTGATTGGGTCATTAGGGTTTATTTTATCGGACAGAAGTTAACTTGACCAGATTTTCCATTCTTGGTCAGCCACTTAAGTAAAACTTATCAATTCTACCAACCCTGTCAAAGCTAGCACTATCAATTACTGGGGTAAGGGTCGGTGGCAGATTGAAGGCTGGTTTAAAACGGCGAAAAATCCTTTCGGCCTACACCGTTTTGGCCAAGGAGTACTGTTAGGTGTTTATCGTTGGTTAGTTTTATCTTTGATTGCATACATTAGCAGTAAATATTCTCAATCTGGGAAAAAATAGGGGAGGGCATCCCCGTTCGCGTAGGGTGCTGTCAGGCATATTAACGCTACAGGAGTTGGAATCGATACTCTAGTTGGTGAAAACCTGCTAAAGCAAATTCTGAGGAAGAATGTGGAATCTCGGTGGCTTTAGCCCGGAGAGTGTCAAATCCCCACATAACATTGGTATGGGTGGGGACTTATGACGACTTTATTAAATTTTCTGTGCCGTTACTTCCTCTTCCTTCTCTTGGCTTTGCAAGGAGGCATAAAGCCGATTCAGTGCATTAATATAAGCTTGGGCGGAAGCAACGATGATATCCGTGTTTGCTGCATGACCAGAAAAAACTCTAGAGTCATGTCGGAGACGAATGGTTACTTCCCCTATAGCATCGATTCCCGCTGTGACCGACTGCACAGAGAACTCAATCAACTGGTTAGGTACATTGACTACACGGTTAATTGCTTTATAAACTGCGTCTACTGGCCCAGTACCAATGGCTGCATCACTCAATTCTTCACCTGCGGGGGTGCGAAGGGTGACTGTAGCGGTGGGACGAGCATTACTACCGCAGGTAACTTGCACTAACTCTACTCGGAACAAATCGGGAGCTTGTTGAATTTCATCGTTAACAATAGCTTCTAAATCCCAATCAGAAATTTCTTTCTTTTTGTCAGCTACTTCTTTAAACCTGACGAATGCTTTATTTAGCTCTGTTTCTGACAGTTCAAAGCCCAATTCGGTCAAACGGGTACGAAAAGCATTTCTGCCGGAATGTTTGCCCAAGACTATTTGATTGTCTGTTAAACCAATCAATTGAGCATCCATGATTTCGTAGGTGAGCTTGTTTTTTAACACTCCATCTTGGTGAATACCAGACTCATGAGCAAAAGCGTTTGCCCCTACTATGGCTTTGTTTGGTTGTACGATCATTCCCGTCAAATTGGAAACTAGACGGGAGGTTTTATAAATTTGACGAGTGTCAATATTGGTGAGTGGCTCCTCAGAATCCACTGGTCTTCCTAAAAAGGGATTGAAATATTGACGCCGAACATGCAATGCCATGACTAGTTCTTCTAATGATGCATTTCCGGCTCGTTCACCAATGCCGTTAATGGTACATTCTAGTTGCGTTGCACCATTTTTTACGGCTTCTAGGAAGTTAGCAACTGCCAAACCTAAATCGTTATGTCCGTGTACAGAAATAATTGCCTGGTCAATATTGGGGACATTATCTTTAATGCCCTTAATCATGGCTCCAAATTCACAGGGGGTCAAGTAACCTACAGTGTCAGGAATATTAATTGTAGTTGCCCCGGCGGCGATTGTTCGCTCCAACACCTGGTACAGAAATTCCGGGTCAGAACGTGCTGCGTCCATTGGCGAAAATTCCACATCTGCCATGAAGGACTTGCCATAGGCTACCATTTCTTCGGCGATCGCTAATACTTCCGCTCGTGACTTCCGCAGCTGATATTCTAAATGAATATCTGAAGTAGAAATAAATGTGTGAATCCTGCCGTGAACTGCTGGTTTTAATGCTTCGGCTGCGGCTTCAATGTCTGCTTTAATGGCTCTAGCTAAACTACAAATTACCGGGCCATCTTCTGTCCCTACTATTTCGGCAATTTTCTTCACCGCTTGAAAGTCTCCCGGACTGGCAAAGGCAAAACCTGCCTCAATCACATCTACGCCTAACCGGGATAGTTGCTTGGCGATGGCCAGCTTTTCGTCTATATTTAGAGTCGCTCCGGGACATTGTTCCCCATCTCTCAGGGTCGTATCAAAAATGATAATTCTCTCTGGTTTCCTGGTCATGTTTCCTCCTTGTTTAGTTGTTACTGTTTGCGTGAACTGTTCCAACTAAGCTGACGCTATAGTTGGAGCTTCCGTACTCACAGGCCAGTACCGCCAATGAGACTTTCGCCCCATCTTTGGTCTTACCTCCCCTCCTAGAGCAGAGACGGCTGAACCATCCGCCTTGAGCATCCTGATTCCCTCTGTTCTGATGTTTTGGGCTGCATTGCCCTCGCCATTACCTCCGGCACTGGGCTTTGTGCAATCATGGTAAGTACCACAGTGAGGGCAAGTCCACTCTCTAACATCTAGTGACGGGAACAGGGAACAGGACATAAGAGTTTCAGTGTGTACTGAGTCTTGTTCAAGAATCAAATAGCATAGCCATAGACGAAATTGAACGACTTTGCGTAACACTGAATATGACCTCCTTGATGGGAATATATTACTAAGAGGTAAGCTTTCTAGTACAGTATCCAGACCAAATATTTGGCAGTTACTCATTCATCCCACTCACCAACCAAAAAGCGGTTGATATTGTTGGCAGATAGAATCGTCATTGCCCGGATTATATCCCCACCTAACATTCCTATAGATGGGGACTTACGCCGATCTTGTTAAAATATCTTGAACCTTAGTTTTTTACTCTTAAGATTTGTAAATATTTGCTAAGATTACTAGCCTTCTACTTTTTCTATACTGTCTCTAATATCATTTAAATCAATATATCTATCCGTAGCATTACGTAATTCTCTGGCTATCATTCCTTCTGTTGATACTACTGTAATATGCGTATTTTTTGAGCGTAATAGTTCAATAGCTCTTTCAAAATCTCCATCACCACTGAATAAAACTACTCGGTCATACTGATCTACTGTATTAAACATATCTACGACAATTTCAATATCTAAATTAGCTTTTTGGGAATAGCGACCTGAAGAATCATCATAATATTCTTTGAGAATTTTAGTTCTGACTGTATATCCTAAGCTAATTAGAGCATCTCTGAAACCTCGTTGATCTTGGGGGTCTTTTAAGCCAGTGTACCAGAAAGCATTAATTAATGTTGTGTCTGATTGCTCGTGTTTAAAATAGTCCAACACTCGTCTTGGGTCAAAAAACCAGCCATTTTTTTGTTGAGCATAGAACATATTGTTTCCGTCTACAAAAATAGACAGACGATTCATTGGGGAACCCATAGAAAAATACACCTAACAAATAGAAAAGTAACTAGATTGGACAATAGATTATAGCAATTCTCAAATGATAAATTTGCTAAAATTTTGATAACATGGTTTTATGTATAGCTTTTATCTTACCTCTTATATTGCATAAAATTGGCTAAAATCTCGGACTTAAGATTTTGGGACTTAACCTTTTTCATCTTTAGCAGTTTAAGTGAGGCACTGTGATCAAAATCTATCAATAAAATTGACTGATTAACATGGTTAACAAGATTTCTGGCTATATAACTGCCAAGTTTACTTCTAAAGAGGTAAGGCATAGGTCTTGGGGTAGGATATGGGATGATAATCATCTATAAGTTTTTGATTCAATAAAATGCTGATTCTTGAACAAAATTTGTCAGTGACATAACAATAAATTCCTCTTAGAGAAATTCTAGGAGGCGTACACCTTCCGCTGAGAAAATCAAATCTTACCGTCACTAAGTGGTGAAGCCAGGTATTTCCGGCTCCAGTTTGTCGAACAATCACAGGTTTTATCTCACTTCAAGAATAAGTTGACCAAGATTTGGGCTAAAACTCTACCGAATCGAAATTTATTAACCCAAGCGTGGTCAAAAATAGAAAAGATATTACAAATGTATAAGTTTGTCATTTAAGTCTTATTTCAATGTGTTTGTAGTAAAACCAGCCCAAAATAAATAAATAAACTAGTAGAACGCAAATAAACTATTAACATGATATGCCAGAACAGCGCACATCTAACTTAACCAAAAAATATGTCTGTGCCGGGAATATAACCTCAAGTAAACCGACAAAAGCGACTTCAACAGCAGTATCACACCAGTCCCAGTTAATGGCGGGTTTAGGCCATTTGCTGAGTGGAATTTCCGCACTAAGTGCAGGATTGCTGACTGTCTAGGCTTGGCTACAATTGATGGAAAATCAATCCCTGTCCATATTTTTTCAACTGCGTCTATAAATAATACCTCCAGAAAATATCCTGATTTTGGCAACTGATGATCAATAGGATATCAATTCCCGAACAGTACTATAAAACAGATACGCAACAGTATGTTTACTTAGAACAACTGAACTCTTTCCCGTTTAAGCCCCCTGGATAAACTCAGATAATCAAAAAAACTGATTCTGGCTGGTGTTAGGGCTATTGCACTAAGCGTAGTTTTTGATCTGCCAAGTAGTTACGGAAGTACTGATAATGGTCAATTTCAGGCTGCATTACCAAAATATAGCAGTAAAGTGATCTCAGTAGGGATATATAAAATTTTGGCCACACACCCAGGAACCTTCATCCAGGAATTTCACACAGGTGCGGTGTCCATGAGAAAGGTTAATTTTCCTCTGGGAAGTGGGCCAGTACTCAATCCACAGGGTAACACTGTCTAACTGACAGCTTTTGATACAGCACAATGACTCAGATTAATAGCTGCGTTTAAATCCCTGTCACATTCAAATCCACAGCTATCAAACTTAAACACTCTTTCACCTAATGAGAAAATTTCTTTTTTTCCACCACAATTAGAGTAGGTTTTAGCAGTAAGAAACCATCTATTAATCATCACTAATTTTCAGCCATAAAACCTCAAGGAATTAGTAAATTTGCAAAACAGCAACTTCAGACCACAACACAACGGATATTTAAACACATCAGATATTCCCATTAAACCTGGGTAACAACACTGTTGAAATACAACTATTTAACCTAAAGACAAAAAGTTTTCTGCTATGGTTGGATGAATGCCTATTGTTTCATTCAGGTCTTGCCTAGTGATTCCTTGACGAATTGCCACTGCTAAAGTTTGAATAATTTCGGCTGCATTTTCACCCAGCATATGAGCCCCCAAAACTTGTTGAGAATGATCATCTACTACTAACTTCATCATAGCTGGAGTTTCTTGTTTTACCAGCTGATACAAAAGTGGTTGAAATTGCGTAGAATAACATTTCACCCTATCCCCAAATTTTTCCCGAGCCTTGGCTTCCGTCATTCCCACACCAGCACCTTCTGGACGAGAAAAAACGGCAGAAGGGACATAATCATAATTCACTGTTTGCGGGTTATTGCCAAACACTTTATTGGCAAAGGCAATACCTTCAGCTTTAGCAACTGGAGTTAATTGCAAACGGTTAATGCAGTCTCCCACAGCGAAAATGTTTTTCTGGCTAGTGCAGTAGTATTCGTTGACTTTGATTTCACCTTGTTCACCAACTTCAACTTTAGCCTTCTCTAAACCGATATTCTTGGTATTGGGACTAAAACCCGTAGCTACGAGGATAGTATCTGCGGCAATAGTTTGTACACGGTCACCAGTAGTGGTCAACAACCAACCTTCATCTAAGTGAGTAATTTCTTGAGCAGTGCTATTAGTCAAAATTCTAATTCCGCGATTCCTTAAACTTTCTTGTACACCAGAGCGAATATCATTATCAAACCCTGATAACATCATTTCATCTGTTTCGATCAGTGTGACTTTACAGCCAAAAGCCTGCATCATGCTGGAAAACTCCGCGCCAATATAGCCACCCCCAATAATTGCCAACCGTTTTGGTAAATAGGGTAAATGAAACATTTCACGTGATGTAATGGCGTATTCTATCCCGGAAATATTAGGCTTATTGGGTCTTGCACCCACAGCAATTAAAATTTTATCGGCTGTAACTTGATGGCCATTCAAATCTAAAGTATGGTTATCAACAAAAGTAGCGCGTTCTTTAATTATTTCAATTTGTGCTTTTCGCAATTCTTGACAAAAGGAGTAGTTAATATGTTCAATCTGTCGGTGTACAGATTTCATAAATAGTGTCCAGTCAAAGTACCGTTCACACTGACTCCATCCGTAACTCTGTGCTATTTGGTTTTCTTGAGCAAAATCAGCTGCGTAAACAATCAGCTTTTTAGGAATACAGCCCCGATTTACACAAGTACCACCAATGTTTTCTTGTTCAGCTATAGCGACACGAACACCATAGCTAGCGGCTTTTTTTGCTGCTGCTAATCCCCCGGGTCCAGTACCGATTACAAACAAGTCATAATCAAATGTCATAAAAATCTGTTTCCTTGTAAATGTTTGGAAAGCAGAGCTATTTCATCTTTTATATTTATTACCTTATGTTTGAGCTACTGCCTTTGGGTGGATCAAAAATGCGTAAATTTTACGATGTATAAGCTATTACTGATAGCTATTAGTTAAAGATGATATAAAATTTATAAAATTTATAAAAAATCATAACAAAAATGCCGAAAAACGTTCAAAAACAGGCGCAATGCGCCGTGTTTCCTAGTTTAGGGAAGAAATGAAGACTGTATCCCCACACCTTTAGGTCTGGGACTGTCAAGTTGTATATATTTTTATATATGTTTAATTAAATGGGGATGTCTTCCTGCTGATTAATCAATAAGCGCAAAACTGATAATGCCAAAATAATCAAAAATAATACTAATCCAATTGTGCAAGCATAGCTAACTTCTAAGTTACTAAAGGCCTCTTCGTACAAATAGTAAACAATGGTTTTGGAGCTATTGAGTGGACCGCCTTGGGTCATGATAAATACTTCTTCAAAGACTTTAGTAGCGGAAATTGCCGAAATCACGGCTACCAAAGCTAAATACGGCTTCATTAAGGGTACTGTAACATCCCAATGTTTGCGGATACCATCTGAACCATCAATAGCTGCAGCTTCATACACATCACCAGGAATTGACTGCAAACCCGCTAAATAAATTACCATGTAATAGCCGAGTCCCTTCCAGATGGTGACAACCATAACGCTGGCAAGAGAAATTGGTACTATGCCTAGGAATTTCTCTGGACTAGTTAGCCAAGGAATTCCTGCGGGAAAAATATTCAAGGTTGTGACCAACTGATTGAGTAAGCCGTTTTCTGCATATAGCCATTTCCAAGCTATACCAGCAACTACCATTGATATCACTACAGGCGTGTAGTAGGCCGCTCTAAACCAATTCATCCCTCGCAGTTTCTGATTGACCAAAATTGCCAAAACCAAGGGAGCCATGACTAAAATTGGTACGACACCCACAAGATATAGAAAAGTATTTTCTAAAGTTTTCCAAAAAACTGCATCTTGCCACAACCGGACAAAGTTGGCAAAACCTATCCATTGGGGTGGTTGGGAAAGGTCTTCGTAGCTGGTAAAGCTGAGGTAAAACGCTTGTATTGCTGGCCAAAAAACCGTTAAAACCAAAAGAACTAAAGCCGGTAGCAAAAATAAGTAAGGAGTTAGTCGCTGTTTGATTAATGTCCAGTTTTGAGACTTCAGTTGATTCATAGCAGCTTAGTGGATTAATTACCCACCAGCGACAAAGGATAAAAATGAACTGGGGGCAGCTTGTTTATTTTAACGGAGAGGGAGGGATTCGAACCCTCGTATACGTTTCCGCATAACAGACTTTCCAGGTCTGCGCCTTAAACCACTCGGCCACCTCTCCAGGGGCAACGATTTACCACTTTACTATAAAATTTTAGAAAATGCAAATATAGTAGAAATATCAAATTAAACCTGAAAATTCACATTGGAACTCCCCAAGCAAAATGTCCTCTACACATACAATTAAAGTCCGCCATCGCGCCTCTGGCCAAGAATACACACTAGAAGTTCCAGAAAACCGCTACATTCTCCACAGCATCGAACAACAAGGAAGGGATCTGCCGTTTTCTTGCCGTAATGGGGCTTGCACAACTTGTGCTGTGAGAATCATCTCTGGAGAAGTTTATCAACCAGAAGCTATTGGATTATCGCCAGCCTTGCGCCGACGAGGTTACGCTTTGTTATGCGTCAGTTACGCTCGTTCTGATTTAGACATAGAAACTCAAGATGAGGATGAGGTTTATCAGCTACAGTTTGGACGCTATTTTGCTAAAGGCAAAGTTAAGGCTGGTTTACCGTTAGATGAGGATTAGGACATTGTTAGCCCTTAAACCCAAGGAGCCAGGGTTTTTTTTTGATGTGTTAGTGGGGAAAATTATTCTGTTCGGTTGCTTGCTGTTGCTCGTGAGTTGTCAAGACAATTATCAGACTGCAAGCAATCAGGTTGAGGTGCAGGTGGTGCGGGTGGTGAGTGGGCAAAGTTTGGAAGTGTTGGGTATGACTGAACAACCAAATTTAATTTCTTCAGTCCGGTTACTTGGTATTGATGCACCGGATTTGCGCCAACGCCCTTGGGGAGATCAGTCCAGGGAAGTTTTAGCGGCCTTGATTGGTGAGCAGGAAAAATCTGTAATCCTGGAATTTGATGTCGAAGCTAAAGATAAATTTAATCGGATTTTGGCTTATGTGTGGAAAGATGACCAGTTATTGAATGAACAAGTTGTTAAACAAGGATATGCCCTGTTTGTGTCGCGATCTCCTAACCACAAATATGACCAGACCTTGGAACGAGCCCAGCAATGGGCTAGACTCATGGGAAAAGGTATTTGGAATCCAGAGAAACCTATGGGTGTCTCTCCTGCTGAGTTTCGCCGCCGAAATTGGTAAAAAGTGGTGTAGTTGTTTCACCCGTACCTCATGACCAATGACCCATGACCATCACTAAGAACCAATGATTAATTTACAAATTTTTCTCGATGTTGCTACGGAAGCGGCGTTGGCTGCGGGTGCCGTTTTGCAAGGGTATTTAGGTAAGTTAGAAGATGCTATTACCGAAAAGGGCCGCCCTGGTGATTTGGTTACTGCTGCGGATAAAGCCTCAGAAGCTGAGATTTTGTCAATTTTACGTCGCCACTTTCCCGAACATTCTATCCTGGCTGAAGAATCAGGCAAGTTAGGAAATCAAGATAATGAGTACCTCTGGGCAATTGACCCCTTAGATGGCACAACAAATTATGCTCATCAATATCCGTCCTTTGCTGTTTCCATTGGGTTATTAGTTAATGCTGTGCCGCAAGTTGGTGTAATTTATGACCCTTTCCATGAGGAGTTATTTCGGGCGGCTAGTGGCTTAGGAGCTACGTGTAACCGCCATTACATCAAGGTTTCGGAAATATCTCAACTGAGTAAAAGCTTGCTGGTAACGGGATTTGCCTATGATCGTCGGGAAACTTGTGATAACAACTACGCAGAATTTTGTCACCTGACTCATCTCACTCAAGGAGTTAGACGCAGTGGTTCCGCAGCTTTGGATTTGGCTTATGTTGCTTGTGGGCGTGTTGATGGTTATTGGGAAAGGGGAATCTCTCCTTGGGATGTTGTTGCAGGTGTAGCTTTATTGCGAGAAGCTGGGGGTGAAGTTACTGCCTATGATGGCACTGCTTTTCAAATTGAATCAGGGAGAATTCTGGCTACTAATGGTAAAATTCATGACAAATTGAGTCGTGAGTTGGTGGGAGTTCGACCTTTATCGAGCTGGAAGTGAGGAAGATGAGGAAAGCTCATACTTAGTGACTATTTGCGACTATAAAATTACTGAAGAAAAATTTCTTGGCTGTAAAACCCTTATATATGTTGAAAATTAGACCTTACCAACGAAATAGCGTTGACATGGAAACCTAAAATAGAAAAGGCTTTAGGGCAACAATCTAGTGGCTCGAAAGTAACTTCACTTCCTGACAATGGAACTAATCAACCAGATAAGTCTGGAGGTGGGGGTTTATTTGGTGGTTTGTTTGGTGGGAATAAAAAATAATGGTGTATCAACCAGCAGCGGGAGCAAGGGATTTATTACCTTTAGACGTGGCTCAAAAACGCTGGATTGAAGATAGGTTAGAGCAAGTGTTTCATCGTTGGGGATATCACAGGATTATTACGTCAACTTTGGAACGGATGGACACGTTGATGGCGGGAGAAGCAATTCAACGTCAGATGGTGATTCAACTCCAAAATGGCCAAGATGAAGAATTAGGATTGCGTCCAGAGTTGACAGCTTCTATTGCTCGTGCAGTTGCTACGCGCATGGCAGATGTCACCTATCCGCAACGGCTATACTACAATGCCAATGTCTTCCGCCGCACCTGGGAAAACAGGCACAATCGCCAGCAAGAGTTTTATCAAGCGGGGGTAGAATTGTTAGGCGTGGGGGGATTGTTGGCAAATGCAGAAGTGCTGCTGTTGGCGAGAAATTGTTTGACTGCACTGGGTTTGCAGGATTGGCACTTAATTTTGGGCGAAGCGGGAATTACACGATCGCTACTTGATGCCTTTCCAGTGAATATCCAAGCCAAAGTCCGCAGTGCCATCGCCCATCTCGACCGCATTGCCATAGATGGTTTGCCTTTGAGGGATGATCTACGCCATCGCGCTATCGTCATGATGGATCTACGGGGTGACAGTGCCGATGTCTTGCAAAAGGTCAGTAGCTTTGCTTTGACTCCAGAGCAACAAGAAAAAGTAAATAACCTCAAATCTGTGGTAGAGTTGCTAAAATCCGAAGGCGATTTTCCTTTAATTCTTGACTTGAGCTTAATCCAAACCATTGACTATTACACTGGTATAGTGTTTGAAATTGTCACTGATCATGGTTCACAAGCTAGAGTTTTAGGCCGTGGTGGTCGCTACGACAAGCTTTTAGGACTATATCATCCCCAAGGGGAAGACATTCCCGGTATTGGGTTTGTACTGGATATTGAAGATTTACACCAGATTCTCTTATCTACTGAGGAACTACCACCATCTACGCCCGCTAGCAACTGGTTAGTAGTAGCCCAAACAGCAAATGCCGAGGCTGCGGCCTTTGCCTATGCCCAAAAATTACGTGATTCTGCTGATTTGGTAAGGGTAGAAATGGATTTAGGGGGTAGAGATACAGAAGCTATTAGACAATACGCAAGTGATCGCGGTATTGCCCAAATTGCTTGGATTACATCAGACGGTTCAATTGTCAATGAACCATTGCGTTAATTAGTCCTTGGGGAATGGGGAGTAGAATCGAGCATCCCCCATTCCTATGCTGCTAGGCTAGATATAGCTGATCTTAAAGAAAGGAAATTGAGAAATGCCGCACACAATTGTTACAAATGTTTGTGAAGGTGTAGCTGAATGCGTAGATGCTTGTCCAGTGGCTTGTATCCATCCAGGCCCAGGTAAAAATATTAAGGGAACCGATTGGTATTGGATTGACTTTTCTACTTGCATTGATTGTGGTATATGTATCCAAGTTTGCCCGGTGCAAAATGCCATCGTTCCCCAAGAACGACCAGACTTGCAAAAAACACCGTAAAATTCTATGTCAACAGTTTATAAGTTATTTTTAACTTGACTGTTGATTCAATAATTTTTATTTAATAAACAAGAAGTAATGAATAATAACTATTTACTAGAAGTTAATAATGTCCACGCCGGATACGTTAAAGATGTAGATATCCTCCAAGGGGTAAACTTCTGGGTACTACCAGGTGAACTGGTAGCAGTAATTGGCCCTAATGGTGCGGGTAAATCCACCTTAGCCAAAACTATTTTTGGGCTTTTAACTCCCCACACAGGCACAATTACCTTTAGAAATGAAAATATTGCTGGGCTAAAGTCAAATCAAATTGTTAGGAAGGGAATGTGTTATGTACCACAAATCTCTAATGTTTTTCCTTCCCTAAGTGTTGAAGAAAACCTGGAAATGGGGGCTTTTGTGCGTAATGTACCTCTTAAACCCCTGAAAGAGCAAATTTTTTCTATGTTTCCCAGACTAAGCGATCGCCGTGGTCAACGTGCTGGGACTTTATCAGGAGGTGAACGTCAAATGCTGGCTATGGGTAAAGCTTTGATGCTAGAACCTAGTTTGTTGCTGTTGGATGAACCTTCTGCGGCTTTATCCCCCATTCTGGTAACCCAAGTGTTTGATCAAATTAAACAAATTAATCAAACAGGTACAGCAATCGTGTTAGTAGAACAAAATGCTCGTAAAGCTTTGGAAATGGCTCATCGTGGTTATGTACTGGAATCTGGACGGGATGCTATTTCTGGGACTGGTGAAGAATTATTGCATGATTCCAAAGTCGGTGAATTATATTTGGGTGTCGGTAAAGCGCGTTGAAATACTTTTGCTTACCCCTCGTAATCCTAGTTAGAATATTAGTCACAATTATTACTTACATTACACCTGAATATGATCCGTGGTTGTATATGCGGATAACAGTGTCTGGATGTAATCTGCACTAATTCGTAAAAAAAGCTTAATTAAGTGAATTTTATATTGCTCCTGGTTAAAGCTTCGATTATACTTCAGAGTATTTTAATACAAAAAATTGCTGAAGAGATTCAATACATCAGTTAGAGTGAGGTGCGCCAAAGAATCACCAAAATTGATAAATTCCCGTAGCAAAGAATAATAAATAGTCAATACATATAACTATTTATTATCCATTAGGCATCTAATTTTTTAGTTGCTGGACTTCTTGTACCAAATTTATGGAGACACCAAGGAATGACTACAACAGATTTGACGATTGATAATCTCACAGAGAATACAAAAAATATTGAAAGTTTAAGCCAATTATCTGTTTATGGAGCAGAGAAAGCAGAGAAAAGATTACTGACACTGAAGATAATTGAGAACTTGCTCATAGCATTTTTGCTATTAGTTAGTATTCTTGTTATTTCATTAAAAAACGAAAACTTGGTTTTTTATGGTGTGGTCACAATCTGTGCAACATTTTTCTTCCTGATAATTAACAGACAATTATTTCAAGACTCGAAAAAATCCGTTAGTTATTACCAGGCTAACAAAAAAGCAGAAATATACACTTATTTATTGAGTAATAAATCTTGGCAGATCAACAACTTTACTCCAGTCAAAACTCAAGCTTTACAATATTGCCAAGATTTGATTGACGATTATAAAAGAGTTCGGAACTTATCGAGAACGATTTACTATATTCTGCAAATTACAACTGTCATTTTTTCAGGAATTACACCTATTTTAGTCCTGGTAGACAAAATAGAAGCACGACAAACTTGGTTGAAGTGGTTACCAGTTATTTGTCCGGCTATTGCTTCCATACTTGCAAGTATAGTTACGTCCTTCCCATTTCAAAAGAATTGGGTGTCTGCCAATACAGTAGTTGAACTGTTAGAAGCTGAGGTAGAAAAATTTATTTTGGGAATAACACCCTATCGTTTCTATGACTCCTCTGACGAAATCGAACAGCAACGGCAAGCCAACGAAGCATTAGAGTATTTTATTAAACAGGTGAATAGCATTCATCTTCAGCAAGTACAGAAGACAGAAGAGAAGAAGTCAGAAAAGCAAGAATCTACCCAAAGTAACGAATCACAGTCACAGCAAACTGCTCAATTAAAGTAATTTTTCTCTATCACCCAGAGGCGCAGAGAGTTAATGTGTAATCTCTGCGTCACTCTCGCTAAAGAGTTTTAATACTCTGGAACTGAAGCATCAATTTCCTTACTCCAAGCGTTAATACCACCTTTAACATTAATTCCCTCAATTCCTGCTTGCTTGAGGATGGCCAAGGCTTTGGCAGAGCGCCCGCCTAGCTTACAATGAGCAATTAAGCGGTGACCATTCAGTATTTCTTTGACCTTGGCTACGCCGTGGCCGTTTTCGATCTCTGGTAAGGGGATCAATACAGAACCAGGAATTTTGGCAATTTCGTATTCATGAGGATTACGGACATCTACTAGCACAAAATCCTTTGCACCACTATCCAGTAATTCCTTCAATTCCTTAACGGTGATTTCTGGAATTTCCATCTGCTGTTTTGCCTCCTCTACCTTAGCTTGGGGAATTCCGCAGAATTGTTCGTAGTCTATCAGTTTTTCAATAACTGGACGAACGGGATTAGGACGGAGTTTTAATTCCCGGAATTTCATTTCTAAGGCGTTGTACAACAGCAATCGCCCACTTAAGGTAGCACCCTGTCCCGTAATAATTTTTACTGTTTCTGTGGCCTGAATAATTCCAATCATTCCCGGTAAAATACCTAGTACGCCACCTTCTGCACAGGAGGGAACCATTCCTGGTGGTGGTGGTTCTGGGTATAGGTCACGATAGTTGGGACCACCTTCGTAGTTAAATACCGTGGCTTGTCCTTCAAAGCGGAAAATGGAACCGTAGACGTTAGGCTTATTCAGCAATACGCAAGCGTCATTAACAAGATATCTGGTAGGGAAATTATCAGTACCATCTACTACGATATCGTAAGGTTTAATAATATCTAGGGCATTTTCAGAACTCAGGCGAATTTCGTACAAATCAACCTGACAATAGGGGTTAATTTCGTGAATTCGGTTTTTTGCCGATTCAATCTTGGGTTTACCTACCCAGGAAGTACCGTGAATTATTTGGCGTTGTAGGTTAGAAGTATCGACAACATCGAAGTCAACAATACCAATGCGTCCGATACCGGCTGCTGCAAGATATAAAAGTAATGGCGAACCTAGTCCACCAGTACCAATACACAAGACACTGGCAGCTTTTAAACGCTTCTGTCCTTCCAGTCCCACCTCTGGCAAAATCAGATGGCGGGAGTAGCGTTCGTAATCATCTTTGGTCAACTGGATTTCATCCAGATTGGGATTGAGCATAAGATTGAGGTAGATTAGCTAGGATTATTGATCCTATCGAAAAACGATATTCGAGAGTGGAATTAATTGGTTAAATTATGTTTTCAATCGACTCTGGTTGGAAATGGTGATAATCATCAAGAGTCCAACTTTTAACCGTACTAGCTTTGCCATTTTCAACGGATACTATTATATACGAGTATTCTGCCCAAGCATATAGGCGATCGCATTCTGATGGTGTAGCGCAATTATCGGGGTGTGAGTGATAAATACCGATAATATTCATGGCGCGATCGCGTGCTGCTTTTTGGGCTTGTAAGATTACTCGGGGCGCGATCGCATATCGTCTTCTGCTAGTATATACTCTGTTATCGCTGGATAAATCATTTCCTTGGGTATTCCAGGCGTTTGCTGTGGGTATTATTTCCATAGCAGTCTTGCCTTCCCTACCCAGATAACCAATAATTAGTCCACAGCATTCTTCTGGGTAGGTGCTTTCCCCATGAATGCAGATCATTTCCAAATGTTCGGCAAGGAGTTTGATCAAAAGTTGCGACTCTGCTTATCAATATAAGATGCTAGCAGTTCCTTCACTTCCACTACATCACTGATTAGGCGATCATAATTAGATGAGTCAACCATTTGTAACTCGTAGCAAAGTAGGAGATAGTATTCTACCTCAATTACCGCGTCTCTGGCGGTTTCCAGAAAATCTAGTTGAATTTCATAGTCATCGCGATCGCATGCCTGAGCTATTTTAATAGGTATAGAAGCACAAGCCAAACGAATTTGTTGCGTTAGCCCCTGTAATTCCTCTTCTGGAAAGGTTTTAGTAATTTCATAAACTGCAACTGTAAGTTCGTGCGCTTTTTCCCATTCTTGCAGTTCTCTAAAGTCTGTCATGTTTATGTTGGTATTCTTGAGGATTAATTAGGGTGACCCGTGGCTACCTATCATAATATGCCACTATTATTGAACCTACCCACATTAACTATAATCCAAAAGACCTAAAAGCCGGGGTTAGGTCAAACACCTTCATTGGCATATTCTTTAATTTATGGGAGATGATAATTTTCTCAAAAATTGCAGTATCACGGAAATTACTTGATGGGAGGACTCAATCAAAAACCCATGACCACCACGGTCAATCACCACCAGTTCTGCGTGGGGAATACCTTCAGCTAATTGTTGAGAAAACTTAACTGGAGTGATAATGTCTTGCCTGCCAACTAAAATCAGAGTGGGACAGTGAATATTATACAGGCGGTCTATGGTATTGCTGGCGAGGATGGCTCTACTGTGATAATAGAGTGTCTTTTGATCTGGTGCAAAGGGATAATTTACAGCCCACTCGATTAGTTCTTCCACCATATTTGGAATAGCATAAAACTCATCAGTAAACACCCAGGGTAATACAACTTTTTCATAAAGCCTCATGTCTATACTACTGGGGAGGTCGCCCCACGTTTCGATTACATGGTTGAATCGTCCATCACCTTGGGCGAGAGTAGAAAGTAAAATCAGACTTTTTACCTTTTCAGGGTTGGCTAAGACTAATTCCTGGGCGATTTGACCACCCATGGAATGACCTACCACATTTACCTGATCAATGCCGATGTGATCAAGTAATGCCGCTACATCTTTTGCCATATCCTGGAGACTATAAGGACTATTAGGGGCCGAACTTCGGCCCATTCCTCGATTATCTACGCGAATCACTTGATATTGGCTAACCAAGGATGGCATGATTAATGACCAATAGGAGTGATCGCATAAGAAACCAGAAATTAATAGTAAAGGCTCCCCCTGTCCTTTAATGTCGTAGAACAAATCTATTTCGTTAACCTTAAATTTTGGCATAATCTGAAAAAATCAACTTGATGATAGAACAACAAAAACCAATTGCTGTTGAATTCCGCGATGTCAGCTTTAGCCGCAACCATCGCCTTTTAGTATCTCATCTCAACTTCTCTATTAGTCAAGGAGAAGCCCTGGTATTACTCGGACGTAGTGGTAGCGGTAAAACCACTACAATCAAGTTAATCAATCGCCTGTTTACACCCACCCAAGGAGAAGTATTATTTGACGGTACTCCCACGACTCGATGGAATGAAATTGAATTGCGGCGTAATATTGGTTATGTCATTCAAGAAACTGGTTTATTTCCCCACTTTACTGTAGAAGACAACGTGGGTCTAGTGCCTAGTCTACTGGGTTGGCAATCTAAACAAATTAAAATGCGGACTTATGCACTATTGCATATGGTGGGCTTAGATCCTGAACAGTTTGCCCGGCGCTACCCTCATGAACTTTCGGGAGGACAAAAGCAAAGGGTAGGTGTAGCTAGAGCATTAGCGGCAGACCCACCAGTATTATTAATGGATGAACCCTTTGGTGCACTCGACCCCATTACCCGCTTAGAACTGCAACAAGAATTTCACCGATTACAACAGGAATTAGGAAAAACAGTAGTATTTGTCACCCATGATATTCAAGAAGCCTTTTTTTTAGCTTCACGAATTGGGTTAATGAGTGAAGGTAAGTTAGTACTATTGGCAACAAAGGATGAATTTAAGCAAGCCTCTCAACAAAGAGCTTCGGTAACGCCACATCCCGATAGTCTAGCTTTTCTTCAATGTCTGCGATCACTGCAAGAGAGTTTATGGTGAGTATTGCCATGGCAACTGCTACACTCATTGATATTCTTTTAGGTATTGCTGTAAGCTGAAAAACAGCAAGTAAACTAGATAAATGGCTATTAAAACCAAATCTAAGCAGGTTGTATTTACCATTTTCTCTCTTGGCATTGTCTTTTACAGCCAAGTTGCATTAGCCAGTATTACCTCACCCCTAGGCAGTAAAAAGGGAATGGTGGTTTCAGCTCATCCTCTAGCAAGTGACGCAGGAATTACCATGTTACGCAAAGGTGGTAATGCTGTTGATGCGGCTGTGGCTACGACTTTTGCTATTTCTGTAGTTGAGCCTTTTTCGGCAGGAATTGGCGGGGGGGGATTTTTGTTGATCCACTCTGGGAAGACTGGTGAGATCAAAGCCCTGGATTTTCGGGAACGCGCCCCCCTGAAAGCAACAAAAGATATGTACTTGGATGGAGAAGGTAAGGTGCGTCCTCATGGGAGTGTAACTGGCTATTTAGCAGTGGCGACACCAGGAACAGTGGCAGGTATGTATGAAGTGCATCGTCGTTATGGTAAGTTACCTTGGTCAGAAGTTCTAAAACCTGCCATCGCACTCGCTCAACATGGCTTTATTCTCAGAAGTGTATTATCCCCTAATTATTTCACCGACCACCAAACACGTCTGGAGACGATGCTGAATAATCCAGGGATGCGAAAAATTTTTACTCGTGACGGTGATTTTTATCAGCCAGGAGAAAGACTAGTACAACGTGACTTGGCCTGGACTTTAACAGAAATTGCTCGCTATCCCCAAAGTTTTTATACCGGAAATATTGCCCGGGCGATCGCTTCTGACATGGCGAAAAACGGTGGTTTAATCACTTTACAAGACCTCAAAGCCTACAAACCAATTTGGCGAACTCCGGTTTGTGGCCAGTTCCGCCAAGCTAAAATCTGCTCAATGCCCCCACCTTCATCGGGAGGTGTACATTTATTGCAGATGTTGAACATCATCGGTGACACTGATTTAAAATCTTTGGGGTGGCATCATCCTGATGGGTTGCATTTAATGGTGGAAGCAATGAAAATTGCCTATGCTGATCGCTCAGAATATTTAGGCGACCCTGATTTTATCAAAGTCCCCGTAGCTCAACTGATCAGCCCATCCTATGCAAAAAAACGCCGTCAACAAATTGATATGGAAAGAGCTAAACCTACAACAGAGGTGAAACCCGGTGATTTACGTTCTTTCCCTACTTCCCATTCTTTCCTCGGAAGTGAATCGACTGAAACAAGCCATCTCACTGTTGTTGATGAGCAACGTGATGCTGTGAGTCTGACTTTCACTATTAATCTAAACTTTGGCGCAGGTGTAGTCACACCAGGGACGGGAATTGTCCTCAACAACGAGATGGACGATTTTGCCATTGCTCCGGGAGTACCCAATGCTTTTGGTTTAGTGGGTAACGAAGCTAATGCCATCGCACCTCGGAAAACTCCCTTATCTAGCATGACTCCCACAATTATCACTGAGAATGGTCGTCTCCGCTTGGCGTTGGGAACCCCTGGTGGTAGCACCATCATTACTCAGGTACTACAAATTATCCTCAATGTGTTAGAGCACGATATGGATATCGGTGCAGCCCTTTCTGTCCCGCGCATACATCACCAGTGGTTACCCGACCAGTTACGCGTGGAACGTTGGGGTTTGGACACCCTCACCTTGCAAGAGTTGCGCCGTCGTGGACACAATATCAAGGAAAGTGACTCTTGGGGTAATGCTAATGCCATCGCTGTCACCGCAGATGGAGATTTAGAAGCAGCCGCCGACCCTCGTGGTGAAGGTTTCCCCAGAGGCCTGTAAGTTTCTAATCTGCCATTTGACATTTTGCATTCGTCCCTCAGTAAGCTTTCCCGCTCTAGGAAAACGCCATGAGTTAATCGCCGTGTTCATATCCCTAGCCATGGAATGTCCACAACTTCCACAGTGGTAGATTTTTTCATTTTCAGTGTAAAAACGATGTGTTGATCAAGTTTTTTTAGCAGGAAGTTTTCCTGATACATCAAATCTTTGCAATGTTTTGACTGACACAGGGATTTTTGCACCAAACTCATGAGGTGCGTCTATAGGTGTAGATGTTTGTCTATTTATCTGTCAATTAGGGATTACTCTAATTGATTCTGCATAGCTGCTGCTAAACTCATTTGCCCTTGCACTAGGTACTAAAGTCCAGCCTGCTTTGAGAAGTTTTTGATAAGTTGCCCAACCTTTAGAACCACCGGGAACTTGATAGTCGGGTACTGCAAATTGCGGAAAAGCTGTGTAGGGCCGCCAAGGTTGATTGGGCGCTGCTTGCAAATGCAAAATTTTCTCTCCATCGCCGCTAGACTTTGATAACCAGCACATTTGACGTTCCATGGCAAACTCCTTTAAGTTTGGCTTATTTGCATATTGGCAGAATTTTGTCAACATCCGCCTCGGTGGTGTGGGATAATTTTTTATCCCATCACTACTTGTGTAATTGGTAATTCCAATGTCACAAATGTTTGATTGATTCTGTGTTGTAATAAAAGACCAAAGTTATTTAGTTGGTAATGGGTAGTAATTAATGGTTTCCTTCGGGGAATGAGGTTAAAGCAAATATTTGTTTTTTACCTTTTTCTATCCTCAATGATTTTATTAGATTAGGTAATTGTTACTACTGTGTGAACAAGATTTTTCTCATGGTAACTGTGGTTTTTGTGAATGTATGTAACAATAACTACCATTTAGGCAAAAATTACAGCATCAGATTATTTGTTTTGACTCATGACAAATCAGACAAGGAATGAATTTACCCGGCTAATGGGCCCCTCCCCTCGGTGTTTGTTGCAATACCGGAGAATGGACACTTTTTAATTCTGGGTATTGTTCCTTGGTTCCAGTTAATGATTTACATTCAATCGAGTAGGTAGGAAGTGGTGTATATGTCTCTCACCTAGGGTTTTGGAAATGAGTCGGTTGGGTGATTGAGCAACTTAGTTTAATTGGTAAATATGATCTAGACAAGGAATATAAATATTCATAAATACTCACTAGGAAGGCATCATGGAAAAGCGAAGATTGGGGACATCAGATATCCAAATTACACCTATTATCATGGGGACTTGGCAAGCAGGCAAGGTAATGTGGACGGGAATTGAGGATAATGATTCGATTAAAACTATCCGAGCCGCCTTTGCATCTGGTATTACCACAATTGATACTGCGGAAATGTACGGGGAAGGACATTCTGAGCAAATCATAGCCGCAGCTTTATCTGATGTTCGCGATCGCGTAGAGTATGCTTCCAAAGTTTTTGCCAATCATCTCAAGTATGATTTAGTTATTGCAGCTTGCCATCGCTCATTAAAAAACCTCAAAACTGACTACATCGACCTTTACCAGATACATTGGCCTGCTGGGTCTTTCAATACTGAAATAGTCCCTATTGAAGAAACTATGGCGGCTTTGAATCAACTAAAACAACAAGGAAAAATTCGCTCCATTGGTGTTTCTAATTTTTCTTGTGATCAACTGGCGGAAGCTGCACAGTATGGACGTATTGATAGCTTACAGCCTCCTTATTCCTTATTTTGGCGACAGGTAGAAAAGGATGCCATGCCCTATTGTATTGAGAATAACATTTCTATCTTGGCGTATTCATCTTTAGCCCAAGGATTGTTAACAGGAAAATTTGCCCCTGGTCATAAATTTGACCCAGGAGATAACCGTGCTAAAAATAAGTTGTTTCAAGGGGAAAACTTTGCACGAGCTCACGAAGCTGTAGAAAAACTCCGTCCCATGGCGGCTCGTCATAATTGTACCTTGGCTCAGTTGGCATTGGCTTGGTTAATTGCCCAACCCCAAACAAGCGCCATCGCGGGAGCACGTTATCCCGAACAAGCACAAGACAACGCCCACGCTGTTGATGTTCAACTTTCTAGGGAAGAATTAGCAGAAATTGATACCATTGGATCCACTGTTACTCACCATCTCGATGAAAATCCTGTGATGTGGAATTGGTAGAGAGGGTAATTCTTGACACTCCCCTGCCTAAAGGCTAATAAATTCTACATTCACCGTCAAAACTTGGTCAACCAGGCTTAGGCTAGGGAAAGTAGAGGCTTCAACTCCTGTAGCGTTAATATGCCTGACGGCACGCTAGGGGAACGGGGATGCCCTCCCCTATTTTTTGCTGGATTGGGAACATTTACTGCTGGGTTTACATCTTTTTGTCACTCACAACCAAAAGTAGATCATCTCGGTGGTTTTGGCTCCCTCGATTTTCTTATAATTGACAGATAAATAGACAAGCATCCACGGAAGTTCTGGACACTCCATGGATAGGGATCTGAATGTAGCGATTAACTCAGGGGCTTTCACGCTCCCGCTAATTCCTTGTAACAAATAAATGTCTAGCTAAGGTTCACTTTCTTCTTCTGGGTCATTTGAATATCTTGGATAGTGCAAAATAAGGGGTATTTCGCTGTGCCTACATCCCCACCCACAACGGGATGGGGTTTTACGCAACATCAATAAAATCTCATCGAGTCCTGTTCAAATTTAGTATGATATTTGATCTACAAGCATTTACCTCATAAAAATTTAGTATGACCCAGAACTACCGCATTACCCTACTCCCCGGCGATGGCATTGGCCCTGAAATTATGGCTGTGGCGGTAGATGTGCTCAAAGTTGTAGGTAAACAATTTGATATTCAATTTGAATTTTCAGAAGCTCTGATTGGCGGCGCTGCAATTGATGCTACAGGAGAACCTCTACCATCTGTAACTCTAGATACTTGCCGCCACAGTGATGCCGTCTTACTGGCTGCTATTGGTGGTTATAAGTGGGATTCCTTACCATCCAATTCACGCCCAGAAGCAGGATTGTTAGGACTCCGTGCAGGACTGGGATTATTTGCCAATCTCCGCCCGGCGCAAATTTTGCCCCAATTAATTGATGCTTCTACTTTAAAACGGGAAGTAGTGGAAGGCGTAGATATTATGGTGGTGCGCGAACTTACTGGTGGTATTTATTTTGGTAAACCCAAGGGAATTTTTACCACTGATACCAAAGAGAAACGCGGTATCAATACAATGGTTTACACAGAATCAGAAATTGATCGCATTGGGCGAGTAGCCTTTGAAGCAGCCCGGAAACGAGGTGGAAAACTTTGTTCCGTTGATAAAGCCAACGTCTTGGAAGTATCTCAGTTGTGGCGCGATCGCATGACTCAACTAGCCCGAGAATATCCCGATGTGGAGTTATCTCACTTGTACGTGGATAACGCGGCTATGCAACTGGTACGAGCTCCTAAGCAGTTTGATACTATTGTCACTGGAAATTTATTTGGTGATATTCTCTCGGATGCAGCTGCCATGCTAACTGGTAGTATCGGTATGTTACCCTCTGCTAGTTTGGGTGCTTCTGGCCCTGGTGTATTTGAACCAGTCCACGGTTCCGCACCTGATATTGCCGGAGAGGATAAAGCTAATCCTCTAGCTCAGGTTTTGAGTGCGGCCATGATGTTACGCTACGGTTTAAATGAGCCAAAAGCCGCGGAAAAGATAGAACAGGCTGTCCTGCAAGTTTTGGCACAAGGCCATCGCACAGGTGATATTATGTCCCCTGGCATGAATCTTTTAGGTTGTCGTGCAATGGGTCAATCACTAATGACAGCCATGGAAAAGGCATAACATTCATCTAAAATTTGGCATTTTGGCAACATTTTCTGACTCTATCCGATAAACTAAATACAAGTCTAGTAATTATAGAACAGTCGATAGTGCAAGCATTACGACAAGAACAAGCCAAATTTACTGCCTCTAAAAACCAATCTCCTTTGATTGATCCAGCCTTAATCAGAGCAGCCGGGCAGATTTACTATATCCACTGTGAGGTACATCCTGAAATAGCTGGAAGGCCTTCAGGAGTAGCAATTAATCACATTACTTTACGGGGTAAAGTGATTTTTACTAACCAACCAGTACTTTTACCCCAAGAATGTTTCATAACATTAAGTCAAATTGAATCACATATGTATTAGTCATTAATCATTAATTAACTTTTGTCACAGATGTATACGCTCTGAAAATGTCTTGAGATTTCTGTGGAAAACCAGAAACAAAACTGCACAGTAGTATATAAAAATGACAAAAGATTACATCGATGTTTTGATGGTCGTCCCGGCGAGTATCATTGGTTTTTTGTTGTGATTTTTTGTTGTTGGGTGCATCTATTCACAGCTCGATTAATCTTGTAGCTTATCCGTTACAGGCGAGGTTATCTGCTTTATGGCTGCCTTCTCAATGTCCTCGTTGTTTAAACCAGCTCAAAGCTGAGGATCATTTCCCTGGGCTGGAATGATTATGGTTAAGAGGGCAATGCTGTGATTCTAAAACTCAGATTTGTATCCGTTATCCTGTGGTAGAGGGGATAACTGGTGTAATTTTTTATCATGTTTTAGAGATTGCACATTTCTATTTTCACAATAGGTGACTGGACTTTTTAGATCTGGCTATTGGCGTTATGTCAAGGTGATCAAGCATTTTAGCCTTAATCCTCAGTCTCTAATCCTGTGTTTGTAGCGGTCATTACCCCATGTCTGTTTTAGCTTTTGGTAAAATTAGCTTGTAACTGGTATCACGCTCTTAATAAAGAATAACCATTGGCAAGTATAAGTGTGTCTATATAGCCGCTCTAGCCTGAGTAAGACCCTTCTCCCCAGGGGAGAAGATTAATTCAAGCACAAGTGTAGACACCAAGTTTACAAACTAGTAACAGGAATGATTTATTGGGGCGAATGGTTCCCGTTGGGTTGAAGAAAATGCTTCTTATTTAGGGGTTGATGTTTCAATGACCTTGACTGGGGTAATCATTTTACACAATTCAGGTTAGCAAAAGACTTGTGTTGACATCAGCATTTTCGTTAAGCTGGCAAGCAATGATGCAAAATAAGGTCTAAACTGCTGACAAGCGTAATTTGAGATGTAGTCAAGAATCAAAAGTCAAAATGGGGTGTTATTTGCATTTGTACAAGAGCAAATATGGAGACTTTGAAAGCGTAGGTTACAAGAGTTATAACTCTTTGCTCTGGACTGAAAACTTTTTTACCTCGGCATCCCATAGTGACTAGATACGTTTTCAACCTCATATCCAATTAAAAAAAAGATAAAAATGGCAAACAACGAAGAATCACGTGGTTTAAAGTCTCTGTTAGATTGGTTTGCAAATCGACGGAAATCAGGATCTACTAATTTAGAACGCCAAGAACGGGAAATAGCTGATGGGCTCTGGCATAAGTGTCCGAAATGTGGCGTGTTATCCTATGCAAAAGACCTGAAAGCTAACCTGATGGTCTGCGTTGAATGTGGACATCATAATCGAGTGGATAGCGACGAGCGTATACGCCAGTTGATAGATACCAACACCTGGCAACCAATAGATGAGCATTTGCGCCCAACTGATCCCCTACAATTTCGGGATCGCAAACCCTATGGCGAACGCCTGCGGGAAATGGAGGCCAAACTTGGGTTAGTAGACGCAGTGAAAACGGGTTTGGGTCAAATCGACGGTTTGCCCATTGCCCTTGGTGTAATGGATTTCCGCTTTATGGGTGGTAGTATGGGTTCTGTGGTAGGAGAAAAACTTACCCGCTTGATTGAGCAAGCAACTCAGCGACGTTATCCTGTGGTGATTGTCTGTACCTCTGGTGGGGCGAGAATGCAAGAAGGAATGCTTTCCTTAATGCAAATGGCTAAAATTTCCGCCGCATTAGAACGTCATCGTCAAGCTAGACTACTATACATTCCCGTATTGGCAAATCCTACCACAGGAGGTGTCACTGCTAGTTTTGCCATGTTGGGAGATATTATTATTGCAGAACCGAAAGCAACCATTGGCTTTGCAGGTCGGCGAGTGATTGAGCAAACCCTGCGAGAAAAATTGCCAGAAGATTTTCAAACTGCAGAAGATTTGTTAAAACACGGTTTTGTAGATGACATTGTACCCCGCACGCAATTAAAGACAACTTTGGCCCAGCTAATTGCTCTGCACCAACCCATACCGACTACACATTCTATGGTGCTATGGGAAACCATGACTTTGAGTTCCACAGCAGCTGAATAGCTACAAAATAAGGAATTGGGAATTGGGAATTGGAACAATCCTTTTTCATTTCCCCAGTTCCCACTGCCAAGTTCGTCACTCCCGCAAAAATATGAGCGGTACAAGTGCTATTAGGCGGAACAAGCTAGATAAGGCAAATAATCCCAGTAAGCCGCCACAATTAGTAAATTGTGCCATCAAGCTGCCAATGGTTGTACCTAAAGCACCGCCAGCCCCAGCAATAGCACCTGCCATGGCAAAGTAAATCGACTGATTTTGAATTGGTGCAATTTCCAACTGCACATTATTATTACACAAATCCATGGCTGCTCCAGTGCATCCAAGTAAAATATGTAATATTGGTATCCATAGCCAAACATCAAGGAATTTGCTACCAATTCCTAACCACAAAAGTGGTGTGATGGCAACTAAAATCCCCACAAATATTAAAATAGGACGATTACCAATTCTGTCTGCCAATTTTCCCCACAAAATCAGCATCAATAAATTTGCCCCTGCTTGTAAACTGTTATATAGTGATACCCAACTGATATCTAAATCCAAGGTATCTAGCATATACAGAGTAAAAAAAGGGGCGCTGAGATTAACCGCAAACATCCAACAGCTGAAATAAACCAAAAATATCAAGAAGTTAGAGTTTTTCCAAATTTTGCTTGTTAGTTGGTTCTGTAGGGGAGTGTTTTTTGATGAGCAAATTAATTCACTATTAAATTCATTTTGGACAGGGTAATTGCAAACAGTATTCTGTAATTGTGGATTTACATCAACTTTAAAATATTGGCATCCCAATCCCACAATTCCAAAGACAATACCTATGAATAGTACTAAGCCATAACCTTGTAAAGTTCCGCCCCGCCAATGTGACACTGCTAAACCCGCTAAAGGCAAACAAAGCAAATTTGTCAAACTTGCCGCACTATTGCGTATCCCAAAATACCTACCTCGCAACTTTCGGGGAACTATCATTGCTAGCCAACTAAGCCAAGATGCACTTCCTAGTCCCGCTAAAAGATGGCTCAAAAAAAGGATTAATAGTGTCAATATCACTAGTTGATGCTGATTACAACCTCCCCAGGTCAACCCTGCAATACCTATAACTAAAATGACCCACAGTAACCTACCAATACCATGAGTTCCTAGAGAATACTGAAAGCGGCTGGTAGTACGTTCTGATAGGTAAGCGCCCAAGGGTTGAATGATATTTACTAGCATTGGAATTGAGCATAGTAACCCAAATACTACTGGACTGGCATCTAATTCTACTAGAAAATTACTCAACAAAATTCCGCTAGTAGTGAGGGAAAAAACTGCTGCAAACACCGCATCTAGAGTTGAGGCTTTTAAACTCGTACGAATCGCATTTTTGCTAGGGCGAGGAGTGGGAGCAAGCACTCTTGGCAATGCGGTAATTTGGGTAATTTCCAGATTTACTACGGTTGTTTTAAAATTAACAGAAGTCATAACTTATGTTTAGGGGTAGCACACCCCGCCATGAGTCCATCTATTGAGGAAATGCAATTTTGTAACTAATTCGTAACTAAATTTTGGTAATAATTATTTCTTTATTTGTCACTTGGTATTACATTTCTCAACAAAAATATAAATTATTTAAATATAAATTTACAGACCCAAAGGATATAACTGAGAGTAAAGATACTTTTATATGTTGTGGTCAAAAAAACCTGGGTGCAATTTTTTGGACTGCTAATGGCCATGGCCATCGCTGTGATCAGCTACCAAAATTTCCCATTGTCAAACCAGACAAATACCACCGTCACTATTAAACTAAGTGGTTGGGCTGGTAATCCCATAGAACAAAAATTATTAAAACAGTTACTACAAGACTTTGAGTTAGAGCATCCACATATCAAGGTCAAATATGAGGTGATTTCTGACCAATATATGGATGTGCTCACTACCCGCTTGATTGGGGAAGCTGCTCCTGATGTCTTCTATTTGGAATCTGTAGAAGCCCCTTTCTTGATGAGCCAGAACCTTCTAGAACCCTTAAATACTTATATTACTCCCGAATTTGACCTAGAGGACTTTGAGGAAGGTTTGCTGGATAATTTTAAGTACAAAGATAATATCTATGGTCTTCCCAAGGACTATTCTACTCTGGCTTTATTTTATAATCAAAAGGCTTTTGCAGCGGCAGGTTTAAGCAGTCCCCCCAGTAATTGGGATGAATTACGCACCTACTCAAAAGTTTTGACGGGGAAACTCAGTAAATACGGCTTTGGAGTAACACCACAGTTGAGTAATCAAGCTTACAAAATTACTGCTTTTGGGGGAAAAGTAGTTGATGAAAATGGTAATGCTGCTTTTGCTACTCCCGAAGCTTTGCAGGGATTGCAGTTGGTAATTGACCAGTATCAAAAAGACGGCACTTCTGCCCAAGCTACTGATGTCGGTACTAATTCAGGTACGGAAATGTTTGGTCAAAGCAGGGTAGCAATGGTAATTGACGGTAATTGGGCTATTCCTTACTTAGAAACGACTTTTCCGGATTTGGAGTTTGCTACCGCAGAAGTGCCTACTATTAATGACAAAAAAGGTACTATGGTGTTTACTGTTGCCTATGTAATGAATAAACAGTCACAACATAAAGCCACAGCCTGGGAGTTGATTTCTTATCTCACTGGCAAGGAAGGAATGGCAAAATGGACTGGTACAGGTTTTGCATTGCCTACGCGAACATCCGTAGCGGCACAATTAGGTTATGACCAAGACCCCCTGCGATCGCCACTCGTGGCTGGTATCGATTATGGGACAACATGGCAGATAGGTAAATATCCGGCAACCATCGCTAACAATTTTGATAATCAATTTATTAGTGCCTTACTTGGGCAACAACCTTTACAATCAGCTATGGTACGAGCCGAGAATGCCGCCAATCGCCAGATACGCACTAGGGATTGACAGTCTCCACAGTTAGAAGCCAGGGGATTCTTGTTTCAAAAGGATTCCAGTGAACTTACTGGCGGTAACACTCTGCTTTGCTAACACCAAGGATCTTCACCGTCTGTCCGACGGGCTTCGTCCTCTAATGAGAACTACTTGAGCGGCTGCAACATCCCCGTCAGTTGTATGGCCACAATTTTCACAACCATGAATAGGCTCTCCACAACTGTTTTTACCCATTTCCATTGTACATAGGGCAAATTTGAGAAGTCTTTCTACCATATACTTTCTGGAAATACACACCACTTTTGAAACAACACTGCTCCAGAATGTGAAATAATTGTACCTATGCAAGATCTAGACAGTGCTTTGCGAGTATTCCTCTAGACAAACCAACTAAACTCAAATTCTCTACAAAGATAGCTTGAGCAGTATCACAAAGTTGATGTGCTATTTTCTAATGAAATTCTTTTCTACCATTAGCAATATTTTCATGGAATTTTGGCTCTTTCTTAATACTTACGCAACCGACACAGGCGATAGGGTAGTTTTAGTGTGTACGTGGGTAGCTAACTTCATCAAAAACGAGGGTGAATCTCAATAAGTTGGTGACGGATACACTAAAACGTTATCTGAAAGGAGAATCGTTGGAAAATGCTTGGGCAATTGCGGATATACAGACAGAGGAACTAGGATAAATTATCATCTGTTACCGTTTATAATCAGAGGATGCAAAAGCTTACCATTACCCGACCCGACGATTGGCATCTGCATCTCCGGGACGGTGGAGCACTGAAAGCTGTTCTGCCCTACACGGTGCGTCAGTTTGCCCGTGCCATCATCATGCCTAACCTGAAGCCCCCTATCCGCTCGGTGGCAGATGCATTAGCCTATCGCGATCGCATCCTCGCCGCCATTCCAGAGGGGCAACAGTTTGAGCCATTGATGACGCTTTACCTCACCGACAACACCAACCCCGACGAGATTCTCCGGGGTAAAAAATCCCAGTTTATCAAAGCGGTCAAGTATTACCCAGCCGGTGCAACCACCAATTCTGACTCCGGTGTGACAGATATTCGGAAATGCGATGGTGTCTTTGAAGTGATGCAGCAGTTGGAAATGCCGTTATTATTGCACGGTGAAGTGACCGATAACGAGGTTGATACGTTTGATCGCGAGAAGGTGTTTATCGAGAGACATTTAATCCCCCTCAAGCAGCGATTTCCCAACCTGCGGGTGGTCCTTGAGCATATCACCACCTCCGATGCGGTGCAATATGTCCTATCTGCCAACACCATCGCCGCCACAATTACGCCACAACATTTGTTATTTAACCGTAATGCCCTGTTCAAAGGCGGCTTTCGCCCGCATTTTTATTGCCTGCCCATTTTGAAACGGGAGGAGCATCGTCAGGCTTTGTTGCAAGCGGCAACATCGGGGAATCCGAAGTTTTTTCTAGGTACCGATAGCGCTCCCCATACCCGCACCAGCAAAGAAAGTTCCTGTGGCTGCGCGGGATGCTTTTCTGCTCTCCATGCCCTTGAGTTGTATGCCGAAGCATTTGAAAGCGTGAAAGCTTTGGATAAACTGGAGGCCTTCGCTAGCTTCCATGGCCCAGATTTCTATCAACTGCCGCGTAATACAGAACTAATTACCTTGTCCAAAACGAGTTGGCGCGTTCCTGATGAAGTTCCATTTATGGAATCTGGGCTTGTACCTTTGGGTGCGGGGGAGAAAATGACATGGCAATTGGTATGACGTTCTTGTTCCGCCGCATCTGCATTAAGTTGCTGCTCTGGGACACTGGGTTTAACCAACTAGCTTTGGCTGTTTAGTGTCCCTTCGAGGGAAGGGGTCGCACTCATGTCTAAACCCAGGGGCTTTAGCTCGTTTTCCGGTAAACTACCCCAGGCAAATCACCCCAGGGGCGAGATTTAGATGGATTCCCCCTTAGTTTCAGCCCCTGATAGGGATTATCTGTAATCTTAACTGTCCAGAGCAGGAAGCATTAATGTATTTAATTTTAAGTTACAGATTTGCCTGCCGACAAATCCGTAGCTTTTCAGGCATAAGGTTGTCAAGAGTAGCATTGAAAAAATTATCTCAAAATTACATCTGGCAAAAGTGATGAAAAAAGCTTCAAAGCCAGGGTAGACAAGGTTTTGGAGACGAAAATTTTCGATTATTTTTTTTACAGCTACTGGTTCAGGTTAGCCCGCACCAAAAAAGACTTATTTCTCAACATAGCAAAATATATTTGAATAGCTCTGTTGGGTTTCACTACATAATATTTTTCCGGAAGGGAGCTACAACCCGACCTACAATTTCGTAATTGCATTGGATGATGTGGAGGCCGAATTGTAATGGAAATTTATAGACGGCGAATCAACCCGAGATGGAATATAAGCGAAACTCTGAGCGGGTATATCTTTATATTGCCCATGATATTAGTTTTGGGATGTTTCGTCATTCTACCGATAGTTTACGCGGTTTTTCTTTCCCTGCACAAAGTCCAACTTTTAGGCGGTATTGAGTACGATTTCATTGGCCTTGGCAATTTCACCCGTTTAGTTGAAGATGAACGAGTGGGTATTGCTTTGAGAAATACAGCAGAATATGTGGCAGTTGTTGTTCCCAGTCAAACTATTTTAGCTTTATTGCTGGCTGTAACCCTCAATTCTGGTGTGCGTGGCAAAAACTCATGGCGTATCTTGTTCTTTTTACCCACAGTGACATCTTCAGCCGTGCTAACTCTGATATTCATGTGGATTTATAACACCGATGGACTACTAAATAATCTTCTCGCTTTTGTGGGACTACCGACTTATAACTGGTTGGGCGACCCATCTGTAGCCCTCAAAGGTATTATGCTCATGAATATTTGGTCAACTGCACCATTTTATATGGTGATTTACTTGGCAGCTTTGCAAGATATCCCCCAAAAGCTCTACGAAGCAGCAGCATTGGACGGAGCAAACTGGTGGCAACAGTTTATCCATATCACCATTCCCATCCTTAAACCTGTCACTTTTTTTGTTGTGGCTATTGGCATAATCGGCACTTTTCAACTTTTTGACCAGTCATACATTTTTTCTGCCGGCACTGGCGGGCCAAACAACGCCACCTTGACTGTCGTACTACTAATTTACCAAGCTGTATTTCGCAATTTACAGATGGGATATGCTGCGGCCATCGCTTTTTTGCTGGCAGCAATCATTATCAGTGTAACTGTCATTCAGCAACGAATTTTTGGAGGCGAAGGAAATTAACTAGCTCTTGATTTGCTAATTTTCCCTCACAATAAAATCGCCGAAAGGCACCGAAAACACTTGGCTTGAGGCATTTGTTGATGCACCTTCGTTGAAAGAGAATCTCAACTTATGTATTTGTTAACTTTAGTTAGTGAAAAAGTACCGGAAGATGACTAATATTTCCCGCTTACCTTGGCTAAAAGTGCTTTTGTACCTTGTGTTAACTGTTTATGCAGTCGTCACCTTGGTTCCTTTCCTGTGGGCGCTTTCAGCGTCCTTTAAACCGTTATCGGAGATTATCAGTGGCGAATTAAATTTGTTACCCAAGAATTTTACTCTTGATAATTACAGACAGATATTTGTGCAAGAACCTCTATTTTGGCGTTGGTTCTTCAACAGTGTTGTCATTGCTGTGAGCGTGACCGGGTTAAATTTGCTATTTAATTCAATGGCAGGGTATGCCCTCGCTAGGCTGAGTTTTGTGGGTAAACGCCTGTGGTTTTTTTTTATTTTGGCACTGCTTGCAGTACCAATACAAATCACCCTGATTCCCACATTTTTGATTTTGAAAGCCATTGGCTGGCTAAATTCCTACCAGGGTATGATTGTTCCTACCATGGTCAATGCCACTTTCATTTTTATGATGCGGCAGTTTTTTGTAAATTTTCCTAAAGAACTAGAGGAAGCTGCTCAACTAGATGGTTTAAATACATTAGAGATTTTTCGCTATATTGTCTTACCTCTAGCAAAGCCTGCATTGGCTGCACAAGCGGTTTTCGTGTTCATGAGTAGTTGGAATAATTTTTTACTTCCCATCGTGATTTTGTTTGAGCCAGAAATGTTTACCCTACCTTTGGGGCTAAACAGCTTTAAAGGTCAATACATCAGCTATTGGAACTACATTATGGCTGCTGCTATGGTATTTACCTTGCCTGCTTTAGCTATTTATGCGTTCTTCAACCGCTACTTTATTCAAAGTGCCACATTTACAGGAGGAAAAGGTTAATAGCATTGTAATTAAACCCTGAATCCTTATATTACATAATATTAAGTCTATATTGACTTATTAGTGTTTTATCCCCACTTCAACGGTAACCATATTTGGACAACAAATTGCACACTGAACATGATATTGGTATTACAGCGACTCAATCTCTATCTGTCAGTTAATCACTATTATGGGTTTTATAAACCTACTGAGCGCAGAGATGGCAACAGACTACAGTGTTACTGTAGCAATAATGTTTTCTCTGCATAACCAACTAAAAATTGCCAATAAGCACCAAAAGAAAGATTTGGTGTTAGAAGATGCATAGGTAATTATTTTCCACATATTGTCGGAAACCTACCTAAAAGTCACTGGGAACTCACAGAAAGAGACCTAAGTCCTACCAAGGGCTATTTCAGGCTTGAGCTAATGGCAACAACCATAGCTGTCATTAGCAACATGGAGATTGAGCATCGCTTTATTAGCTGTGTTTAGCGTCAAAATCTTTAAGGGGAAACATGTTTAGAACACTAATTGGCGTTGTTGTTGCTACCATTTTGCTGACGTTTCAGCTCCTTGTGGGTAGCGCGACAGCACTAGAACTAGACGAAGCTACCAGAACAGTGCCATTAAATGATCAGGGTGACCAAGTTGTACTCAGTCTTAAACAAGTAAAAGAAGGTAAACGCTTGTTTCAATTCGCCTGTGCTCAATGTCATGCAGGCGGTGTTACCAAGACCAACCAAAACGTGGGACTAGATCCAGAAACTCTCGCACTGGCAAGACCAAAGCGGGATAACATTGAAGGATTGGTGGATTACATGAAAAATCCCACTACCTATGATGGAGAAGTGGAAATTTCTGAGTTACACCCCAGCCTGAAGAGTGCAGATATTTTCACAGAAATGAGAAATATGACAGAAGATGACTTAGTAGCCATCGCTGGTCATATTCTACTAGAACCCAAAGTGGTTGGTATAAAGTGGGGAGGGGGTAAGATTTATTACTAATCTCCTCAAAGATCACTAATTCCAGAATTAATTTTGGATTTTAGATTTTGGATTGATCCCCAGCCCCATTTCTCATTCCTCGCCATTAAAACTGCCTGCACCTAACCTCACTACACTTCCTTCCCCATCTGTAAATTGGGGTTCTAAAGCCCGCATTATAACCAAAGCTGTTCCTCCTCCCCTGTTGGGGAGGCTCAGGGACGGGTAAAAAATGTCAACATGGTGGGTTAAACAACTGTCAAAGAAATTATGGGCATTTTACCCATAAACACTTGGGTGTGTCTTGGGTGATAATTACCTCCATGCCGAAAGGTTTGCTAATGATTTGCCCACAATTGTAAAAAAAAAATTTTATCTACGACATATTGTCATACTTTGGGCTAAATTTTATTTAGAATAAGTAGTGAAAAGTAAAAATATAGTTAGGACAAGGCCATGAAATTGTTTGCCGCAAGCCGGAGACGTTTTGCTTTAGCAGTGTTAACAGTTCTTTTAGTTGTTAGCAGCTTTGCTATTTTCACACCCAGCGCTTCAGCTGACACCTACAAGGTAAAACTAGGTACTGACAAAGGTTTGCTTGCATTTGAACCTAAAAAATTGACAGTTAAACCAGGGGACACAATTGAGTGGGTGAACAACAAAGTTCCTCCCCATAACGTTGTCTTCGAGCCAGAGAGCGATTTTGCAAAAAGTCTCTCCAACACTAAATTGATGATGATTCCTGGTCAAACCTACAAAACGGTAATTCCCGCAGACGCACCTGCTGGTGATTACACTTTCTATTGTCAACCTCACCGTGGTGCTGGTATGGTTGGCAAATTAACTGTCCAAGGGTAGAAAACCCGCTACCAGTAATAGGATAGCGAAAAGCACGAAATAATACATATAAAAAGCCCTAAATAGCGGTAATGAGTCTATTTCTGCCAAACAAAAACACTGCAAATTTTGGCGATGGAAAAACGAACTTATTACCGCGATTCTAGTTCAGCAACTTTCTTCTCTAATTGATTAACTTGTTGCTTTAATTCCACCAATAAAGTAGCCAAGCGCTCAAACATTTGCTCTTGGTGAGACAAGTTACCTTGGGTATCACTTGACTGTGGTGGTGTCAGATACGTTCTTGCTGATGAAAGTTGACCAGTTCCACTCAACTTAGACTCTACTTTATTTAACCGCGATTCAAAACGATGGAAATCTGCTACTAAATTGTTAAAGCGAGACTCAATTTGCTGTGATACCGCCGGGTGAGAGAATAAGCCCGTCCAAACAACAATTACTACTATCCCGGCTAAAATTAATCGGCGCAACATTAGATTAACTCCTTTAAGAAGGTGGGAAGTGGGAAAGTTTTTTTGTTTTCAGTATCCCTGTCTTCCTATCCTGCTTTTCCTGTATTTATTGATCTGGTTGTAAATGGGAAAATAGCTGATACCAATTCATATCATTACCACTATTTTCTCCTGCTTTCACTTCTAAAGTGATATTACAGGCATTTGATTGGTGTAGCGATCGCACACAAATTTCAGCTACATCATCACGGCTAATTTTGCCTCTCATATTATCACCTTGCTCAAAGATTAATTCCTTACCACCTGGTTCCTCAGTCAAAGCGCAAGGTCGAATAATGGTGTAAGGAATCCCACTGGATCTTAAACTATCTTCCCCTCTCAATTTCCATGTTAAGATTCCTCCCAACTGGTCATTTAATCTCACAGCTGGTGGTTCTTCATCTAAATTAATCCCAGGTCTTCCCGGACGAGTTACCCCAGCGGAACTGACAAGGACAAACCTGGGAAAAGTCTCCCCGCCATAAGCTTTAATGGATTCAATTTGTAAAGCAAAACCACCTGGTGAAAACTTGGGATTTAAAGCCCCATCATATTCAAATTTACTCAACATCAATTGAAATGACGAAACTTGACTAGTATTTATGGGGGGACAATTTTGCACCACCTTGGCGCGAAACACTGGAATTAAATCTGAAAAAGGAACACGAACAGTGATCCAAGTATTATCTACGGTGTCAAAAGAATAACTGTAACCAACCCCATCCCATTTTGTATCTGTTCGTAAAAACAGTTTGTAACGCTGACCATCACCTTTCACACGTAACTCTACACCTGGGTAAGCAGATAAATTAAAGCAAGGGTAAAAATTCTTGGTTCTAATAGACGCAAATCCGCCAGAGTTAGCCGTAGAAACATTACCAGCAAACACAGCCGTATTTTCTAAAAATTGTATATTACTGGCACTCACACCACCCATAACAATATCATCCACTGCACCCCAAACATTTTTTAATTCAGCCGAGGGATGAGTAAAATCAAATATCAGTTTTTCATTGGCTGGAGGTAAATATTTCGCCGCAGCTGTCACCAAGTTTTTCACACCTTGATATTCTACATTTTCGGGAGTATCCCCAACAACTTCTGGCATATAAAATTTCACACCTTGGTTATATTTAGCTCGATCTGGTGTGTCGCCTTCTACTGGCTGTACACGCACTGCGGTGCAACAAATCACGGCTTGGATATTGCTCATCACCATTGAATTTAATGTTTCTGGTTTAGTGATATCCCCAGCTACTAAGTCAACCTCATTACCAAGAATTGTCCGTCCTTTTTCAATATCTCGCACCAAGGCGCGAACTTTATTTCCTTGTTGCAGCAGTCGTTGTACAACTCGTTTTCCCACTCCACCCGTCGCACCTGCTACCAGTATTACACCCACATTTCTTCCTCCATCCGGTTTTTGATCCTCGTGGAAACGACCTTGAATTAACCGCTTGACCCAGTTAAGACAGGGAAACACCTCGAAATAGGTTAAAGTATCGATAAACCTAACCACGTCCCATTGAGAACGATTTTTGTCAGCCACAATTGCGTCCTCATCATTGTTTGCTTTTACGTACATCATAACCGAACCGAGTCCAGCACCCACCACCCCAGCACTTTTAAAGGAATGAAGGTTATCTGTACCTTAAAAGCGACAACAATTTAACCTTTTTGTTGAGCTATATATTGAATAACACCTGCTTTCGATATATTGCCAGTAGTGGACATAAAATAACTAAGTGTCCATAATCAAGTGTTGGTATTAAAATAAGACTTACCTATGTCCAAAATTGAACAAGCTCAAGCTGAGTATGAAACTTTCACCCAAGGATTTAAAAGCGTAATGATTAGCACTGTTAGTCAGGCTGGAATACCCAATGCCAGTTACGCTCCTTGCGTCATAGATGATGCTAAAAGCATCTATATCTACGTTAGTGGTCTAGCAACTCATACTCAAAATTTGCACGTCAATCCTCATGTGAGTGTTTTATTTATTGATGATGAATCTCAAACTCAGCAAATTTTTGCCCGTCGGCGACTGAATTTTGATTGTACAGCTACTTTGATTGAACGCGAAACTCAAAGCTGGCATGAAATTGTGGCATTATTTAAAGAACGTTTTGGCGAAATTATTCATGTTTTGCATGACTTACCTGATTTTCGGATTTTCCGGTTAACTCCTCACACTGGCCGTTTTATCATTGGTTTCGGGACGGCATATAAAATTACTGGTGATCAACTCGATACACTGGTTCATATAACCCCTAATAGTTAATTTAAGTTGTGTAAACCTGAAATTTTGTACAAATTTATGCTTGAGTTTCAACCTCCCGGTTTTGGGCATAAAGTTATTCATACATCTCTAGGCCCAATGGTTTACTACACCCAAACCACTGCACCCTGGTTAAGTGCGGATACTCAAGATTTACCACCCCTATTGTTTCTACATAACTTTGGCGGTGGGGCTTCTGCATTTGAATGGTCCAAGGTGTATCCGGCTTTTGCAGCTACACATCAAGTATTAGCACCCGATTTAATTGGTTGGGGAGAGTCTGCTCATCCAGTGCGGGATTATCAAATCAGGGACTATCTCACAACTACCCTGGAGTTCATTACCCAAACTTGTGGCCAACCAGTAACAGTGGTGGCTTCTTCTTTCACAGCTGCTTTGGCTATCCGTCTGGCTATTAGTGATCCTCATTTATTTCGCAGCTTGTTTTTAGTCTGTCCTTCTGGATTTGATGACTTTGGTCAGGGGGCGGGACGAAGATTACCATTACCGATTATTAATTCGCCGTTATTGGGTAGTTTAATTTATACCTTGGGTGCAGAAAATGAAATTGCTGTCACAAATTTTTTGCAAAACTTTCTGTTCGCTAAACCAGAACGAGTCTCTACAGAAATCGTGAGAGCTTATTTAACTTCTGCACAACAGCCTAATGCTAAGTTTTCCGCTTTGGCATTTTTGCGGGGAGACCTTTATTTTGATTTGAGTTTGTACATACGGCAACTAAAAACTCCCACGGTGATATTGTGGGGAGAGAAAGCACAATTTACTACCATCAAGTTAGGGCGACGTTTAGCAAATTTGAATACCACCGCAATTAGAGCTTTTTATGCCATGGCAAACACAGGAATATTACCCCATCTAGAAAATCCAGAGGTTGTCATTGCTTTATTGCTACGCTCTTTGAAAACTTGTTTGTAAAACCTTACAATATGTTACATTCCATAAAGAAATATTAAAAAATCCGCAACTTGACCTTTGTCACAAAATCAGTCTAACATTTGAAAATATGAAGTTAACTTAAAGCATACTTAGAAAGTCTTTATCAACAACAAATCATGTTTGTGGGTGTGGGTTTATTATGGATAAAGACTGGAATCCAGCGATTAAGACTATGAAATTAGCCTTGGGTGTGGTGTGACATACCAGAACTTGGATGTTAGATCCAAACCCTAGAGGAGATTCCACCTCTACTTGTGCAAGAGAAACCTTGTACCAGTGAGTGGTTTCTATGAATGGAGAATCACCATTCCTTTAAGGCGGTGAGTGTCAAATTTCGCCACTGGCGACTATAAAGCTTTATATTTAATAAAGATATATTGTTAACATTAGTAAAAAAGCTGAAAAGATTGGGGGAAAATAACTGCTATGAGTCGTGTAGGCGTTTTATTACTCAATCTCGGTGGACCTGATAAGCTGGAGGATGTTGGGCCTTTTTTGTATAACCTATTTTCTGACCCAGAAATTATTCGCCTACCGTTTCGCTGGCTACAAAAACCCCTGGCCTGGTTTATTGCTTCACGGCGAACCAAAACATCTCAGGCCAACTACAAGCAAATCGGCGGTGGTTCCCCACTGCGGAGAATCACAGAAGCTCAAGGACAAGCCTTAAAACAACACTTGGCTGATTTAGGACAAGAAGTTAACATCTATGTGGGAATGCGTTATTGGCATCCTTACACGGAAGAAGCGATCGCACAAATCGCTAAAGATCACATCGAACACTTAGTAATTTTGCCGCTTTACCCGCAATTTTCTATTAGTACTAGTGGTTCTAGCTTTCGGCTGTTAGAAAAACTGTGGCAAGAACAGCCAGAACTCCAGCCCAATGACTATACTCTCATTCCCTCTTGGTACAAACAACCAAGCTACCTCCAGGCAATGGCACAACTCATAGCACAAGAACTAGATCAATGTCCTCATCCCGATAAAGCTCATATCTTTTTCAGCGCTCATGGCGTTCCTAAAAGCTACGTTGAAGAAGCCGGAGACCCTTATCAGCAAGAAATTGAGGAATGTACTACTTTAATTATGCAGACTCTCAATCGACCCAACCTTCACACTTTAGCCTACCAAAGTCGTGTAGGCCCAGTAGAATGGCTACAACCTTATACTGAAGATGCCCTCAAACAACTGGGCGCACAAGGCGTAAAAGACATAGTTGTTGTACCCATCAGTTTTGTTTCAGAACACATTGAGACTCTACAAGAAATTGACATTGAATATCGGGAAATAGCTGAAGAATCAGGAATTCACAACTTCCGTCGCGCCTCAGCTCCTAATACTCATCCACTATTTGTTAAAGCATTAGCAGACCTGGTAATGGATGCGCTACAAAGCCCCAGTTTCAAGCTTTCCCAAGCTGCACAAATGAAAAAAAAGGTGAAAATGTATCCTCAAGAAAACTGGGAATGGGGTATGACTACCAGCGCCGAAGTCTGGAATGGTCGTATTGCTATGCTGGGCTTTATTGCTTTAATCATCGAGCTACTTACAGGTCGTGGTCTACTACATTTAATTGGCATTTTGCAATAAGTAGAGAATCCAATAGGAATTCTTAAAGTGGTGGGGATGCAAGAAACGGAATGAAAATGCCAAGACACTGGCCCGTAACCTAAACAAAGCTAACGCTTTAGTCCCTTAGGAAGACTTAAGTGTTAAAAACATCTTAAAAAATCATTGTCTTGCTAAATCTTCATGGGTTTTAATTTTTCTTGCTTCTTCTTCCTTGTCTGCCAAGTCTGGCCCTATTATAAATCTCTCTGCAAAGACCTACTCCTGTGAGGGGGAGGCCATCCCTGTTCCCCTGGGGTGCAGTAGCTTCTGGAACTACCCTAGAAATTGCTATGAACAATTTGCCATGAATAATTTAGAATTTACGCCTCCCATGCCCCTAGGTAGATTTTTTTACTATCAAGTTTCTGATGTTCATGAGGGCTTTCAGCGAGAGATACCCTATGGTTTAGTACGAGTGCAGGTGTATTTAGCAGATGTATTAATTTGTGGATAAATCAGGGGATGGGGCAAAAAATGGTATTTACCCCTACCCTCTACCTAGTCAGACCTCAGGTCTAAATACCCAATCGTTGGTAAACTTCTTTTAAATAGCGGAGATGTTGCTGTGGGTCAAAACACATTTCCAGTTCTCCTGGGGACAACTTTTGAGTCACACGGTGATCTTGACTAATTAAGTTGTGGAAGTTTCCTTCTGGCTTATTCCAGGCAGCATGAGCGCTTTCTTGGACAATGGCATAGGCTTCTTCTCGCTTCATTCCCTTGTCTATCAAAGCCAGTAGAACTTTTTGGCTAAATACCACACCGCCATAACAATTCAGATTCCGTGCCATGTTTTCTGGGTAGACGAGCAGGTTTTTCACCAAATCCGTTATTTCTACTAACATAAAGTGTGTCAAAATACAAGCATCTGGCAAAATTACCCGTTCCACAGAACTATGGGAAATATCTCGCTCATGCCATAAAGCAACGTTTTCTAAAGCTGCACCAGCATGACTTCTCAACAACCTAGCCATTCCTGTCAGCCGTTCAGAACGGATGGGGTTGCGTTTATGAGGCATTGCTGAGGAGCCTTTTTGACCTTTAGCGAAAAATTCTTCAACCTCTAAAACGTCGGTTTTTTGAAGATTGCGAATTTCTACAGCAAAGCGTTCAATAGATGCTGCAACTAAGGCTAATTGTTGCACATAGTCGGCATGGCGATCGCGAGAAATAACTTGTGTTGAGGCCGTATCCGGTTTAAGACCGAGTTTTTGGCAAGCCATCGCTTCCACTCGTGGTTCAATATTGGCATAGGTTCCCACCGCACCAGAAATTTTACCCACAGCTATGGTTTCCCGGAGAACTTTCAGCCTTTCTTGATGACGCAATACCTCAGCTAACCATCCAGCTAACTTAAAACCGAAAGTCATCGGTTCAGCGTGAATACCATGAGAACGACCGATCATCACCGTATCACAGTGTTCCCGTGCCTTATGGCGAATTGCCTGAATTAAATTTTCCAGGTGTTGCGACAATAGATCCAAACTGGCAACTAATTGAAGTCCTAAAGCCGTATCCAGTACATCTGAACTGGTTAACCCCAGATGAATATAGCGTCCAGCATCACCGACATATTCATTGACATTAGTTAAAAAGGCAATGACATCATGACGAACTTCAGCCTCAATTTCCAGCACTCGCTTCGGGTCAAAGTCCGCCTTAGCCTTGATTTCCTCAACAGCCTGAGAAGGGATATAACCCAATTCAGCTTGGGCTTCACAAACTGCAATCTCTACCTGAAGCCAGGTTTTAAACTTGTAAGATTCAGTCCATAGGTTGCCCATTTCGGGCAAGGTATAACGCTCAATCAACGTTCGCGGCAGAACACAACTGTCATATTCTACAGTTTAATTAGCTCATCCATAACCATCACTTTGGTAAAAATTTCATAAAAAATTTCATATTTAATAGCGCCGATTTTGGCGACGGCGTTTTAAGCGTTTGGGATGGCTAAGATAACGCAGAACACGCTTAATTAAGCGAGAGGACTGCTTTTTTCTGTGAGCATTTACCCTCCATTGAAGGGTAATATCACTTCTTACCCCTGGTTGGACAGGAGTTGTATTAGTGAATGGCATAGCATTTTCTGTGGGAGTGATACCAGTAGTGCCATATCTTCGCGCATAAACTTGGGTAAAGGCCGCACCAAAGAAGAGAATTTGGGCTGCATAATACACCCAAGCAATGATCACCACCAGTGAACCAGCAGCGCCATAGGCTGAACCCAAAGTACTCCTACCTATATACTCTCCTAACAAAAACTTACCAATCGCAAACAAAAAAGAAGTAATCACAGATCCAATGAAAACATCACTCCAAGTGATTCTCACATCTGGTAAAACTTTAAAAATTAGCGCAAAAATAACTGTATTGATGATGAAAGAAAGAATAAAATTAGCCATTTGCCAGATGGAATCAATACCTGTTAATGTGCTGCTAAAGTAAGTTATCACTGCTGTTAATCCCGCACTAATAATTAAAGAAACGAGAAGTAAAAAGCCAATACCCAATATCATTGCGAAGGATAAGAACCGTTGGCGAATAATTTTTATTATCCCGCGTCCAGGTTTTGCTTTTACATTCCAAATTGTGTTGAGAGAATTTTGTAACTCCGCAAATACACCAGTAGCACCTAATAGCAAAATCACAACACTAATAATAGAAGCAATAGTTCCTGTTTGTGGTGTTCTAGCATTTTTAATTGCTATTTCTAGGAATTGCGCGCCATCTCTCCCCACTAAATCTTCAATTTGGCGAACAATTTCACCCCTAGCAGCTTCTTCTCCAAATGCTGCTCCAGCGATGGCAATTACAATAATCAGCAAAGGTGCAAGAGAAAATATAGTATAATAAGCCAATGCTGCGGCTAACCGTGAAGCTTGAACCTCACTCCATTGTTTAAAAGTTTCTCGCAATAGTATCCAAATTGTCTTTAACTTCACTTAACCAATCTCCTTATCAACAAGAAGTTGCAGCCCTCCTGCTATATTTGATACTGTTTTTTTTATTCAATACATCTTCCTGCAGTTATTCGTGAAGTGTTCTTGAGGCATAATTTATCTTACAGGTAAGAAAATTTAAACTTGTAGTCAGGACTTAAGTCGTTATTTCCTCATAACTTCAGTGCTAACTACAAACCACAACAATTTGTCAACAAATTTAATATATCACCAGATAAGTAACTACAGATGAACAGACATAACCTTGTATTTCATCCCCATCCAAATTAGTACATTCATAGGACTGTAAAAGAAAGACTATTGCATCCTATCAATGGTGCGATATTGAATCGCTTCAGCTATGTGATTGCCTTGTAATTCATTTTCTCCTGCTAAATCTGCAATAGTCCGGCTGACCTTGAGAATGCGATCGCTCGCCCTGGCTGATAAACCTAATCTTTTAATTGCTGCTTCTAATAAACTCCTGCCAGTATCATCCAACTTGCACCATTTCTGCAAGTGATGACTTTGCATTTGAGCATTGCAGCGCAGATTTGCCTCTCCTTGGAAACGTTCAATGGCGCGACCGCGTGCTTTTTTAACTCTTACTAACACTGAACTAGAAGTTTCACCCGTGGGTTGTTGGGTAATTTCTTCTGGTTTTAATCGATTAACTGCAACTTGCAAATCAATGCGATCCATGAGCGGTCCCGATAATTTTGCCCAATAATTTTCTCGTTGTCTAGGTGAACAGGTGCATGGTTGAACAGTATCGCCATAGTAACCGCAAGGACAGGGATTGGTGCTGGCTACTAAAGTAAACTGCGCCGGAAAAACCACAGATTGTCTAGTGCGGGAAATTGTCACATAGCCATCTTCTAAAGGTTGGCGGAGAAATTCTAAAACATCCCGCTTAAATTCTGTTAACTCATCCAAAAATAATATTCCTTGGTGAGATAAAGAAATTTCCCCAGGACGGGGAAAGCTACCACCCCCAACCAGAGAAGGCCCTGATGCTGAATGATGAGGACTGCGAAACGGGCGATCTCGTACTAAAGAACCGCGATTTTTCAATAACCCAGCTACCGAGTGAATCCGAGTTACCTCTAAAGATTCTGCAAACTCCAAAGGTGGTAGAATTCCCGGTAAACGTCTGGCCAGCATCGTTTTACCACTACCGGGGGGCCCCACAAAAATTAAATTGTGACCACCAGCAGCGGCAATTTCCAAAGCACGACGAGCATGAGCCTGTCCTTTAACGTCTTTTAAATCTGCTTGAGAATAAACTGTTTTTGGTGACTGCTCTAAATTCTCCGGCTCTACGGGTTCATAACGCCCTGGATTATTCAATAAATCCACCACATCGGCTAGATGTTTGCAGCCGTAAACAGACAATCCCTTTACTACTGAAGCTTCTTGAGAGTTATCAGTAGGAACCACTAAACCTGAAATTCCCATTTTTTTGGCTGTCGCCGCAATAGGTAGAACCCCAGCCACAGGACGTAAACTACCATCGAGAGAAACCTCACCTAAGAAAAGATAATCTCCCAGCAAATCCGGGCTAACTTGTTCAGAAGCAGCTAAAATTCCCACACTAATAGGTAAATCGAAACTTGGTCCTTCCTTGCGTAAGTCAGCTGGAGTGAGGTTAATGACAATTTTCCGCATGGGGAAAGCAAAACCCGCGTTCTTCAACGTTGCTTTGACTCGCTCTTTAGATTCTTGAACCGCCGAATCTGGTAGCCCCAAAACTACAATTCCTGGTAAACCGCCTGAAACATCGACTTCTACCCCTACTTTGACGGCATCGATGCCCACAATACATGCACTCCAGACTCTAGCCAGCATTTGTTCTATGTGTAGTAAACCTTTAAAACCTGTAACAGATGAGCGGGTAACTTGACATGAGTGAAACCACAGAAACTATTTCCATGATGGATTTAGTTAAGCCAACAGCATAATTAAAAGAACAACACCATACTTCTGCCCCCCTGGTTTAGTTCAATTACTCCTGTTTGGGAAATACAGCAGTTTCTACCTAGATAAAACACAGAGATGAATTATAAACCTATTGTCGGGTCGGCATCCCGCCCTTGTACCTACTTAGATGAAATCTGCTGTAACTGAAAATATAACGCCAAGCGATGGCCTAAAATTTTTAGCAGATGATACAGTAAATCGCCATGACGGAAACTACAGACACTATTTTCAGCAAAATTATTAGCCGGGAAATTCCGGCAAATATTGTTTATGAAGACGACTTAACCCTAGCCTTCAAAGACGTTAACCCGCAAGCCCCAGTTCATATCCTTGTCATTCCCAAAAAACCCATCGTTAAATTAGCCGATGCCGAATCTCAAGACCAAGCTCTTTTAGGACATCTTTTATTAACTGTCCAACGCGTAGCCGCCGAAGCTGGATTAAACAACGGTTATCGTGTTGTCATCAACAATGGTGCTGACGGCGGTCAAACCGTCTACCATTTACACTTGCATATCTTGGGAGGACGACAGATGGAGTGGCCCCCTGGTTGATAAAACCTCATTGAATCGTGTCTTGAGATGCGATTCATTATAAAAACAAATGATTTTCATCAGTAAAAATTAATTAAAATTGCTTTACAAATCAAAATTTTTTTTTTAATGTAGTAATCAGGTAAGCAAGTTTACTTATTACCTCGTAAAAACAAAAGCAATCATAAACAAATGACCACAACCTTACAACAGCGCCAAAGCGCCAACGTATGGGATCGCTTCTGCGAGTGGATCACCAGCACCGGCAACCGCATCTACATCGGTTGGTTCGGCGTACTAATGATCCCCACCCTACTA
>NZ_JANQDJ010000052.1:0-75206 GCF_029891685.1 Umezakia ovalisporum Ak1311
AGCCAATATTATTCGTAAAGTAGCGATGATGTTTAAGTTTGACTTAACCGGAATCAGTAGAGGTTGTTTAAGTCAACCTAAGAAAGTTCTTTTATGGAATATTCAGAAATCCCCGTGTCTTTAGACCGGGGAAGCTTAAATACTCTTCCTAAAGAAGGAAGGATTCCTTGAGGCTATGGCTAGGCTACCCAGGCTATGACTGCAACTTGCCACCGCCGTAGTTGCACAGTTCCTCTGTGTGGGTTGAGAGTCTGCCAATACCCCGGGGCAACTACTTGTAATTTGACCAAAAAGCCGTTATGGAACCACGGGGTTTTAGACCCAAATTTTTCATAAGCAAAGCCCTCATGGATAGTCTGAGGGCTTTGATTTCAACCTGTATCGTCCTTAAGTGCGGAAGCGTCTCTTACTTTGCCTGTGCTTGGCAATTTCTTTACGCTTGCGTTTTTCCAGAGGCGTTTCAAAGTGACGATGCTTCCTCATATCTGGAAAAATCCCTGCTTTGGAAACTTCTCGCTTAAAGCGACGTAGGGCTGACTCGATTGCTTCATTTTCACCCACTATTATTTGGGTCATTATCTCTCCTACTAAATTGACTTAATTGATAGATCGACAGTGGTAACAAATTCAGTTAACTAGAGTATACAAAAAACAGAGCTTTGTCTAATCTTAAGACTTTTAGGCGAAATTTAAAGTTTGAAAACTTTGAAAACTCAGTAGCGGTTACGGAAACCACAGCCGCATCTGCCCTAGCCACCAGAAGAACCTCTGTTACCTTTGCCACTTTAGGGGTAAGAATTGCATTCCCTGACCTCTGCTACTCACAGGGCGCTTTCCTAGTCCTTACGGATCAACTCAAGTTTATTATATATTATTATATAAATTTAGGCTTGGGGCTTGAGTGCACAGATATGGTATTTTGTATCAAAAAATCAAAAAGCCGGGAATTTTCAATAAATTTAACTTTTTATAAATTTATCCGGATAATTTTTCCATCTTGTTCATCAAGCCCATATTATGCAAATAACGTTACAAAAAATACACAAAAAACATCTAAAATCTTCATAATTTACAAGTTCCTAGATGAGATGCTCTCTTTAATTGAACGGTGGAAGAGTCGGCAAGGCCAGCAAAAACCTGCACAGATACTTAATGAAGTAATAGTGGTCAAAATTTGCCAATTGGAATGGGGAAGAGTGTCTGATTTTGACGATTGTTCTTGTTTGCCTTGAACCAGCTCTTGAACTGAACGAGATAGCTGACTGGCTGTAGTCACCCCTTCAATTGCTGCTCCAATTAAATAAGCTCCCAGGGCAATTCCTAGCCAGTGATTCATAATTTTATCATGCTTAAATTATGAGCAAATAATTTACCACACACACAGTTTATGTTGTTTATGTGTAATTGTTCGGTGTGTTGTACTAATGATTACCTTTTTCAAAGGATAGTCTTCCTTCCGCTGTATCACGAATTAAGGGCAGTTTGGATTTGATGTAAGTATTGAGGCTGCTATCTGCCTGTGTGTCAAGCAATTGCTGTGATTTAAACTTTTGCAAAAGTAATTGTATTAAGGCAGCATCGTCAAAGTGTAGCAAAGTGCTGACTTGGGTGGACTCGACCACGGACCAAACTTGTTGAATCATCTTAGCAGTTACCATGATTCGTTCCTTTCTTAATATTTTCTTTATATTCCCACACTTTGACTATTTCTGCTCGACTGTTGTCTTAAAATAAATCAAGCAAGACAGTAAAACACTTCTGGTGACTGGTTTACAGGCAAATATTAACTTTTTAACAGTATCAGTACAAATCCCCACCTGGGGGAATATTAGGTGGGGAATAGAAAGCTTACCTGGTAATCCTTAGCCCCTAAAAATTTAAACTAGGCCAGTGTGCTTGACGATAATAGTGGGTCATATCGTCAAATTTTCGTATTTCTACACGATGGATTAAAAATTTTGGAGAATTCAGCAGCCATTGCTGATTGAGCTGAGAAAACATAGTGCTGAGATTTGTCCGGTCTAAATCTCGCAAAACTTCCCCAAAGTAGCCTAATGTAACGTGGGCTGTAAAGTGATAGTGCTGTTCAATACCCAAAGCCATTAACTTCGGATTTTGATAGATGGTGCGGCGAAACTGAATAATCTGCTCATAGCAGTGTTCATCTTGGGGGACTAAACAAACACCCACGGATCTTGGCATTACTATCAGTCCTAGCATTTGCCATTGAATAGGATTAGTTCCGTTTGTCATGGATTGTTGATACTGCTGAAATATTTCAGCACAACAAGAACGTAACTGTTGTTCAAACTCAGGGTTTTTTTGACACGCATGAACATAAGCACTGTCCCAAATTAAGTCAGCTAAAGTCACATGAAAACTAGCTGGGGGCACAGGGACAATAAAATCACTGTTGACAGGTAACTGTAAAAGTTCCTGCTGGTAAGATTGTAATTTGCTGTAAAAGGTAGAGTTTTTTACTTCTTCTTCCGCAGGTGGGGTAATTAGTGAATACCCAGGAAAAGGTGCGGGTTGTCTGGTTCCAGAATGCAAATGAAACTTACCAGATTCCTGAATATGCTGAATTTGGGATCTGTAAGCTTCTGGTAGCGTCATTCTTGCTACCCGATTCAGGTAAGTTTGATGGTTGTCGTCCAATCTTCCTAGCCTCGCGCTCTCACTTGATAGATTTTAAGGAAATTTACTCAGATTAGCAGAGTGATTTAAAAGTGTTGAGCTTTTTTGAGATATTCCTCACCCTATAAAAAAACGGAAATTCCAAGAATCACTTTTTGGTGTTCTTGGTTATTCCCTGACGGGCTTTCGGCAGTTGACACTTAGGTTTTCCACCCCGTTAGTTGGTCTGCACAGGCAGTTTCTATTTCCCCACTGTCCACGGGTACTGATTATAAACCCAGGGGGAGGTTTTTAACCACTGGAGCATGGTTGACGATTGGTGAAAGTTGGGATAAACGCGGTAGGTGTAAAAGTGTTCAGCATCACTGTAGCTTACCACGTCTATCTAAAATATTAGCTTGGGGTTTTGCGCTTCACGTCTTTAGATTCAGGAGTGTCAAAAGTTTTCCACTACTTCCATTGGACGCATCATATCGTGGTCTTCATGGATTAGGATATGACAGTGCCAGACATATTTTCCTGGTCTATCGTATTTGGCAATAACACGGACAACTTCATTAGGGTAGACAATTACGGAATCCTTTCGACCCTGAGACTGGACTTCTGGCTCCCTAGGATTGCCTTGAAAGGTAACATTTTGGAGAAACTGCTTTGTCTCGCCCTTTTTTGGATCTATTTCTGAGACCACATTACCACGGAATTTCTGTCGATTGAGAACCTGAAAAGCAACCAAATGGATGTGGATAGTGTGTGTGTATTGAGTCGTGTTATAAAATTCCCAAACTTCCGTTGCATTAAGTGGTGTTTTTTCTGTTATGGGTTCAGCATATTGCAACGAACCATCTTTCAATGTACCCAGGAGAAAAAGATCATGGTTGTCTGATTCTCTGAGTTGAAAAAGAGCTAATTCCTTGGGAGGTACGGTTGGTGTAAGAGGCGTGATATTGTCCAGTCGTAAGCTAGTTGTCAATCCATCACTCTCGTCTGTATCAACTGTGGCTATGGGAACATTAGAAAGGGGTTTGTTGACGGTGAACTTGATTATTTGTCCAGTTGTATTAGGATTAGCTCCTGGGCCATAGTTTCTTAAAATGAACTCTTTTCCTGCATCGTTAGTAAAATCAACAATTATATCTGCGCGTTCACTAGGAGAAAGAACTAAGTGATCTAAAGGAACTGGTTTTTCTACAAAGCCTTGCTCAGTGCCAATCAGGTATATCTTTTTATTTGAGTCGTAAAATTCAAGCTTGTAAAAACTTGAATCTGAGCCATTGAGTAAGCGGAAGCGATACTTTCTCGGTTCTACCTCCAGCTTAGGCCATACCATCCCATTGACTAAGATAAAATCGCCATAAGCTCCTGTACGACTGGGTATTCCCGGTGGGTTTGTATTTGTTTCTTGTGGATAGAACAGCTGACCACTGGTGGTAAACTGTCTATCCTGAATTACCAGTTCTCTTTCGTAGTCACCACTGGGTAAAACATTATTGTTGATGAGATTATTTTCGTTATTGTCTCGCAGTAAATAAAATCCTGTAAGACCTGCATAAACATTTAAGCGAGTAATCATGTTGGTGTGGTCGTGATACCAAAGCGTCGCCGCTTCTTGGTTATTGTCATATGTATTGATTTTTTGCACCCACTCTGGTCCTGTTTTTTCATAATTTTGTGTGTGCCAGGCATCTGGTAAGCCATCGCTAGCTGATTGGGTATGACCTCCATGCAAATGTACAACCGATGGCATTAATTTGTGTTCAAATGCTTCTCTGAGAGGTTTATTGTGCAATTTTTCAATATCTATTGGTAGCAAATGTTGTCTAGGTAGTTTATTTTGCCACTCAACTTGAATAGGTACAGAGTCTTCTGCGATGAATGTGGGGCCAGGATAGGTAACATTTTGACCTGCTAAACCATATCCCCAAATAGTTGTATTTAAACGCTCATCATCGCTGGTACCATATTCTCCATCTTTACCAGGGCTGGCATATAATCCCAGCCATTGCTCGGTTTCTGCCATTTCTAGAGTAAACTTTCCTGGCTTTGTAGCATCTATTTTCTGAGGAGAAGGTAGGGAGTTAATGAACTGTGGCTGGTTTTTGGGATTGAGCAGGGAATAACTTTGTGTAGAGTGACCTTTTACTGATGTCACTGAAATTCCTAAAACAACCAAAAATAAAACTAAAAAAAGTAACTTGTTTTTCATGTTGACAAGGTATATGGAACGTGATTATTTGCGTTATGCTCTTTCTTTGCATCCAACTAACAAGCTGGCGAATATTGATATGGGTTTTAATTAAAAAATATGCAATCTAAGTCGCCATCATCAGGGGAAATATTGAAATAACGCTTTTAATACAGTATTATTTCTATTGAAATTTTGGTATACCTAAAAAGGTATAAAATAAGAAAAAAGCGTATTTTTTTCTTAACTTTTTACACAATAAAAGCAAGAATTAAAATGTTTTGTTATAAAAACAAGTATCTTATTTAATAAGTATATTTATTCTGTAATTAAGCGAAAATTAAAAATAATTTTTCATTGATTTTCTGTGAAAGATATTTATAATTTCTAAAAGTTTGTTGGTGATTAAATTTAGCTACTGGCCATGGCATCTCCTATTGCCATTAGTCTCGCCAAAGACACATAACTAGCTCATTAGCAGATCCCTAACTTTATATTCCGATTATGTTGATATCTGTATGTATACCCCTGGAGTTAAAAAGTATAATTTTATACTTTTATTTGACGGGATGTTATGAATTACCCACATCTTTATCCATTGATGATATGGTTCCAGAATTGTGCAGATTATGAAAAAATCCAAAATCCAATATCTCCTATGGTTGCAATTGACGGTTCCTATGGAGAAGGAGGCGGACAAGTTCTCTGTACCTGTTTGAGTTTAGTCACCATAACTGGTGAACCGATACCCATTGTAAGGATTCGCGCCAAAGGCAAAGAGCCAGAACTAGTAGCGGAACACTTAACAGCAGTTCGTGCTGATAGCATCTGTTATGACCAGATGCAAGGTGATGCTTTGGGTTCAATGATGCTAGAATTTAATTCCAGTGGTGCTGTGTAAGAAGAAAATTATACTTTTGATGTCAGTCATCGAAGTAATGCCTAGTCAAAGATTTGTTGCACAAGTCCAAGATGTGTTTACTTTTATGTCAAGCAAACCAGGGAACATTTAGTGCAAAACTGCCAGATTTTGGTAATCTATTTTTGGTTACACTTGGGTGTATCAGTTTATGGCGGTAGTTTTGGGGAATTGAGGGATTGGGAACAAAATTTATTTATTTATTTATTTGAGGACATATTTCCCCAAGAGCCATCCAAGCCTAGTATTTTGACATATTCATAAACATTGCCACCATCCATATCTGGATTAACCAAGTGTTATTAGTAGGATGGCTTTTTGGTCAACCTTAAATTAGTGAAGGTATTTTTGATAATTTGCTATTTACTGTAACTTTAATACAATTATCGTGGTATAATCTTTTCTAGCCTCAGAGTTAAATTAGTCAAAAAGCAACAAACTATGAGTAATAAAGAGAAACTTAAACGGGTTGTAGTCCTACGTAGTGACGATTCCTTTGGTGGAGAGCCAGATCTCATCTATGGTCAGAAACAGAAGAGAAGGAAAAAGAGAAAGAAACAATCAAAATCTTTGAGTCCTCTGGAAAAGATGGTTAGAAACATGGCTAAAAAACAAGCCAAAGCTAGCCAAACATACCTAGATCGACACGAAGAGTCTAATAAAAAGAAGAAAAACGGCTGGATACGTGATTTAGACAAGAATGTGAACAAGTCCTTGTCAAAATTGGGAGGTATAAAATTTGGACGTATTAAGCTATAACTTACTCTGATCCGACTTTTGTGCGTAACGAGTATTTGAAATAGACAGGGAAGGGTAGTCACTGTTAACGAGAGTAGTTATGTTGCAGACAATATCTTAAAGGAATCTTTACATTTCATAGTCAGCAAGTTAAACTATGCCACTATGTAAAAAAGCTTTAATCTTTGGCATTGCTGATGTATTAAAGTCAAAAATTCCATCTGTAAATCTCTTGCTCTTTGTAGTGGTGTACTTATGCGTGAGATAAAATCACAATTTTTACTCAGCAATACCCTACTTGATGGAAGAGAGTGTTTTAAAAGTCTAAGAAGGTACAATTTAGATCTTCTGAATTGATCTTAACTCAAACAACAATCAGGGTTTCAGCCATATACCGTGGTAATTCGTTTTACCAACTATGAGATCAAACGACCCTTTTAAAGCATTCTCTGAGTACGGCTCTTTGTTGAAATACGAAGTAATGTATTCGTATTGCAACAATCTAGTTTAATCAATATCTACACTGCTGTTTGCTGACCTAACAAATTAAATTAAGGCGGTGCAAAAGACTTCTTCTAGCACTCCGCTTGTTTTTGTTATGTAAGACTACAGAAAAGATATGATCCTGTTTGTGAAATTTCACGGAACTTAATTTTTATAATGGTTAAGGTTCATAGTTTTTTTCCCATATGAACTATCAGCTTTGTACCAGAATAAGAGTTACTTTCGGAAAATGACCAGACGTTTTTGATTTTAAGTGATGCCGGGTGAAATTAACCTAATTACTGCATCATTGACAAGTAAAACCCTCAGTAAGAACTATGCTAATCAAAGGTAACTGAGGAATTGTATAGTTTTCCAACAATCCAAGCATAATATCATCGAGGTAAGGTAATGTCAGAAAATCAGACTGTGAGCGATGCACAACAAGAAGCAAATACTATTATTCTTGAGTTAGGCAGTAGGAAAAAGGATGATATTCGAGATCTTCGAGAAGGTCACGGTCGTCTTTTTAAAGAAATAGAAAGAGCAATTTCTGGGCTGAGGGAATCAGGAGAAATAGGCGCATCAATACAACCAATTGTTGTCATTGTTACGCAAAAGAAATCGGATTAGTAGCCTTCAGTCAGTATCAAGTAATGGCGATTTTGCCACTACAAATACAAACTAAAATCCAAGCTCTTATTGCCAAGAAACCATTGCAGACGAAAAGAGTTTAGATTTAGATATTGGGTTGTTAAATTAATAGATCTAGATTCCTAAGGTGTTGAAATGACTTTAAGGTCATTCGCCTTAGGAAAATATTAATTGTAACAAGATGCAAAGATTCAACTCTAGGGTTGTGGGATCAAGAAGCAAGTGGAATTAATTTCAGATGGGAGAGCTTGGTGAAAAAATGAATTGCAGACCTAACTTGATGACCACAAGTTTGCACGAAGGCATGAAAAAATAGAAACTATAGTGATACAGAAATATAGAAATTGGGAAAAGTAGTGTTTAAATGTCTGTGGTAATTTTCCAATACCTCTGTGCCCGCCGTAAATTAGTTTTCAAAATAATAGTTTTAATAACTTAATCATCCATTATCATCCATTTTACGTCCACACAGCAGAGGATGCTGTGGTATCCCGGACTGAGTGAAGATTATGTTTGCATAAACCTTATTTCACCATAATGCGAAAGAATTAGAATATTTTTTACCCATAGTGTAAAAAAATAACCAAAATATAGTATAAATAAAAACATCATTATTTTTCCAATCCACATCATTCAGAGGTCAAATTAATAACGTGAAGGTATTATTAGTCTGTACAGAAAAATTGCCTGTCCCTTTTATCCGAGGTGGGGCTATTCAGACTTACATTAATGAGATATTGCCTTATTTGAGTCGAGAACATAAAATCACAGTTTTCTCAGTCACTGATCCAGACCTACCTGATGAGGAAGTTCGAGATGGAATACGCTACGAACGAGCTGGGGGAGACATTCAAGAGTACTATCAGGCAGTAGCAAATTTTGTTGCTCGAGAAATATTTGATTGGATTATTATTTATAATCGTCCTAAATATCTTCCCCTGGTGGCAGCAGCAGCTCCGAACAGTCGTTTTCTACTCAGTATGCACAACGAAATGTTTGGACATGAAAAAATTTCTCCTGAAGTAGCTAGACATTGCCTACAGTTAGTGGAAAAGGTGATTACGGTTAGTGAATTTATTGCTTGCGGAATTGCCGACCTTTTTCCCGAATACCGACACAAGCTACAACCAGTTTATGCTGGGGTAAATCTAGAACGCTTCCAATCGCGCTGGGGAACGGATGCTGCTCAACGGCGGGCAGAATTGTTGGATGCACATGGATTGAAAGACAGAAAAGTGGTGTTAAGTGTGGGGCGTCTCTCGAAGAAAAAAGGACCTCATATTTTGCTATCTGCTTTCCCTGAAGTAATTAAAGAGCATCCATCAGCAGTCATTTTACTGGTTGGGAGTAAATGGTATGGAAAAGATGAAGAAGATACCTATGTTGTTCATCTTAAGGAACAGGCAAAAAGCTTGGGTGATTCTGTGCGCTTAAGCGGTTTTATTTCACCAGTTAAGATTCCAGATTACTTTCTTTTAGGAGATATATTTGTTTGCGCTTCCCAATGGCAAGAACCACTGGCTCGAGTCCATTATGAGGCAATGGCAACAGGACTATCGATTATTACCACTGCCAGAGGTGGCAACTCTGAGGTAATTGTTCCGGGGGGAAATGGTATCCTTATCGAGGACTATCAAAATCCTCATGCTTTTGCTACTAACATTAACTACCTTTTATCTAAACCAGATTGCAGTGAAGAAATGGGTCGAAAAGGACGTTATCTAAGTGAGACTTACTATAGCTGGTCTCGGGTCGCCTCAGATATTTTGAAGATTTTGACAAACGAGTGCAAGAGCAATAAAGTTCTGTCAGTTGACAGTCCCCGCCCTCAAGAATCTGGGATTCTACATTCATCGTCAAAACTTGCTCAACCAGGATTTCACCAAGTAGAGTAGAGGTTTGAAGGTTTTCACTGCTGTAGCGTTGATTTGGGTATCCCCTGGCTTATTTTTTCCAAGATTGAGAATATTTGCTGCTGGATTCACATTTCTTGACAACGAATGTGGTAGAAGTTAGTTGGTAGTAGAGCGATTCTTAGTGTCTTGTTGCGCTTACCAATGGCAAGAGAGTGATTGTTTGACAATCCCCCGACTGGAGGTTGGGGGCTTCACGGTTGAGGGAGTCAAATTACCTGTAAGAGCGGGATGGTAATCACTACAACACCAACTACTTTTGACCACACCCGTCTAATGTTTCTGCATATTAATAATTAATGTTTCCTTACTAGGGATTACTTCTGAGTAGTCGTGTAGTATATTTTTAACTTCGGAGGATAGGTTGGAACGAACACGAATTAAATAGAACCCATCTTTTTCTACTGTACAAGTTGTGTGTTTTTCTTCTTTTATCTGATACCAAACCACTGGAAAACTAGAACGATTATATATTGTTAAGTAGACATCATAGTTATTCAGTAATAAGGAATTTATTTCTATTTTTAAAGAACAACCCTTATAAATCACTCCATAGAAAAAATCATTATTTGTATCTCCAACAGGTAAGTACTCCTTCATTACCCATTTTTTGGGTAGCCATTTTTCGCAAATGAGTAGAGTGAATATATAACCATTAAGGCATCGGTAAAAAATATTATCTCGTTCTATTAAATTGTTCAGGTAATTGTTTACATCATTGCTGTTAATGGATTGGTTGGTAATAATTTCTAGTCCATCTACATTTATAGCTGGTAAATTAACCTCATCCGACCAATCATAGTATCTTATTCCTAAAGTATACTTGCCAGGAATAAGTTTTAATTTGTACCATTGCTCTTGAAAATTTGAGGAGTTAGATCCTATATGTTTAATAATTTTGGCATCGGGGAATCTATAAATACCAATAGTCCATGATTTGGCTGAGTCTATACAAGATTTTACCTCTATGTCTAATGATTCTCTGATATCAAATGGTCCCGCACCAGCAGCAATTGCATGAGGGTTCCAACGAGGTCCAGTAACTAGAATAGATGGTAATATTAAAGGTCTTTTTAAGATTTTATCAGAGTACACTAGCCATCTAAAAAATATTTTTTTATTAAATTTTGCATTAATATATGCTATGGTGCGAATTAATAATCTTACAGTTTTAAAGAATACTAAAGATAAAAAAGCTAGTGGTATTTCCCACAAAAGTTCTGTGTCTAAAAAGTTTTTGTTATTTCTCATTTTTTAATCACCTGATGGGGTTATATTGCAAAAAATTATTGAATATGAAAAATTGTATATAGCAATTCTAAATCATTCATCAAAAAACACCATATGTGAACATAGCAAGTTTTGCAAAAACAGAGCAGCTGTAGGCGACTTAATTTTACGCGGTTGTTTACTGTTTATGAGAAAATTTTCTCGTATGTCATAATTGCATCCACTTCATCACAGATCCAGCTTGGTTACAAAGGTTACCTTTAGCTTGTATCATAATTTTATCGTGAATCGTTCATGATTGCTATGCAATGGCTCGGGAGGAATCGGAACCTGTGAGGGTAAACGAAACTTAGGTGGTAAGTTAGACCCCAGAATTTATCCCGAGGGTAGTTCAGTGTCAATATCTCTGTTTACCCTCATATCTTGCACCCAAAAAAATTATGTGATTTAATTACACAGTATAATTTTAAAAACCTTGATTTACGGTTAAAAGCAAATGAAAATAAGGTAGTATTATTACACATCTTTTTAGGTTACTTGAGTTTTTACTGGAGGTGTAGGATGTTAGTTTAGACCTTCTCTTGCCTGGGCTATGTGGGTTATTACTCAAAGATCAACTACTTTTGACCGCACCCATTGTTTGCTATGACCTTTTGGCAGTATCACTCTCAAAAGTTTTTCAGCCTTGAGGTTTGAAGAGGCTTTCAGCCAACATTTTTATCAGGTTTGTGTAATTAAGCGACGTTGTGATATGAATCAAACATCCCAACAAGATAAAAACTATTTTTCTTGCTCAGAAGAAGAAAGAGTCCAAAAGCAAGCACATACACCAGCCAAAGAAAGAGAGGAACAGGAGATTCAAGGGATTGCTGTTGTAGGTATCAGTTGTCGCTTTCCAGGGGCTAATGACTACAAGGAATTTTGGCTCAATCTGGAAGCAGGAGTTAATAGCATCACGGAAATTCCTCTTCAGAGATGGGATGTCCAGAAGTATTATTCTCCCAATGCTCAAGAACGCAATAAAAGTATTAGTAAATGGTCTGGGCTGATTGAAGGAGCAGAGGAGTTTGATGCCCAATTTTTTGGTATCTCCCCTCGTGAAGCTAAAGTGATCGATCCTCAGCAGCGATTGATGCTGGAATTAAGCTTGTCTTGCTTGGAAGATGCTGGATATTCAGCATCTCAACTTTCAGGAAGTCAAACTGGTGTTTTTATTGGGGCTTGTAATTATGATTCAATTCTTTTTTTGAATAAAGACTCGGAAAAAATTGAGGGACATACTGGTACAGGAAGTTGGACTTGCATGATTCCTAACCGAATTTCTCACTTTTTTGATTTTCGGGGACCGAGTATTCCTGTAGATACTGCTTGCTCCAGTTCACTAGTAGCGATCCATTTGGCTATTAATGCCTTGAAATCTCAAGAATGTGAGATGGCTCTGGTGGGTGGAATTAGTGTATTGAATACACCAGTAATGTACATCCAAATGAGCGAATTAGGGATGTTGTCTCCCACAGGACAGTGCCACAGTTTCGATAGTAATGCCGATGGCTACGTCAGGGGAGAGGGAGCAGGGATAATTTTATTAAAACCTTTAGCAAAGGCTATTGAGGATCAGGATCACATCTATGGTGTAATTAAAGGCACTTCTTTAAATCATGGAGGAAAATCACGAACTCTTACTGCTCCCAATATTTATGCCCAATCTCAAGTGGTGCGTGATGCTTTTATAAAAGCTGACTTTGCCCCTAATACAGTTTCTTACATTGAAACTCACGGCACTGGTACTCCATTAGGTGATCCAATTGAAATTAATTCTCTTAAACGTGGATTTAGGCATCTTTATCAGCAGTATAACTTGCCGGTATCTACAGAATCTTATTGTGGTCTAGGAACAGTTAAAACCAATATTGGACATTTGGAAGGAGCGGCAGGGATTGCTGGAGTGATTAAAGTTCTTTTGGCAATGCAGCATAAAAAATTACCTAAAAATCTAAATTTTCAGCAATTAAATCCACGCATTGATTTAAAAAATAGCCCCTTTTACATAGTATCTGAAACTGAAGAATGGCAACAGTTGAAGACAGAAATAGGGGAACTATTACCTCGAAGGGCTGGTGTCAGTTCTTTTGGAATTGGGGGCGTTAACGCTCATATAGTTGTAGAAGAAGCTCCAGCCTTAGAAATTAAAAAAGCAGAAGTTGAGCGTCCTGTGCACATCCTAACTCTTTCAGCCAAAAGCGACAAGGCCTTGAAAGAACTAGTCAAAAAATATCAAAGATATTTGCAATTAAATCAGGAAACATCAACAGCAAATATTTGCTTTACAGCTAATAATGGCCGTGTTCATTTTCAAGAAAGATTAGCGTTAGTTGCTGAATCTAACGCTGAATTGGAGAAACAATTGGCGGCTTTCCTCAACGTTAATCAAGTACATGGACTTGTGAGAGGAAAAGCTCAGAAAGAAAGCCCAAAAGTAGCTTTTCTATTTACGGATCTATTTAAAGATCAGGGTAATGAGTATGTAAATATGGGTTGGCAACTATACCAAACTCAACCCACTTTTCGTCAGATATTGGACAAGTGTGATGAAATTCTGCGACCTTATTTAGAGCAATCCTTGTTAACTGTACTGTATCCACAGTTAACAGCATCCGCTGGAAATTCCTCACTTTTAGACGAAATAGATCAAACTGCATACACCCAACCTGCCCTTTTTGCCGTGGAATACGCTTTGGCTAAATTGTGGCAATCTTGGGGCATTAACCCAGATATAGTTGTTGGTCAGGGTGTGGGGGAATATGTGGCAGCAACGATAGCGGGAGTGTTTAGCCTGGAAGACGGATTGAAACTGATTGCTACTCGATCCGGGCTAAAGGAATCTATGCTATGGGAATTTGCATCTGTAGCCGAAGAAATTACTTACAGCCAGCCTCAGATACCTATAATTTCACCACATCTAAGTGGAGAAAAAATAACAGAAGCAATTGCCACAGCTAAGTACTGGACAGATGACCTGGTAGAATCTGTGGATTTAGCTCAGACTATGCAAACCTTATGTCAGTTAGGATATAAAATGTTTTTGCAAATTGGGCTAAAAGCAAAAGTTGTGGAAACAGAGCATCAATTTTTACCAGAAAATGGGGGATTATGGTTACCTTTATTAAACCTTCCTCAAGAAGATTGGCAACAGATGCTCTCCAGTTTAGCGCGGTTATATGTTGAAGGGGTACAAGTGAATTGGTCAGGATTTGACCAAGATTATCCCCGTGGGAAAGTAGCGCTACCTACTTATCCATTTCAACGACAACGCTATGGGCAAGAAGTTGAAAAAGAATATCAACAAAATGAACCTGAAAAAGATACTTTGGAAAGGAGTGCATATCTAATTGGTGAGGTAATTGATAAAATTGCTACAAATAACTTACTAAAGGAGTTGACTTTTTCAGAACAGTTCACAGAACAAGAGCAAAAGTTATTACCAAAACTTTTAGATATCTTAAGTACCAGGCTGAAGGAATATAATCAATCATCAGAACAATACTTAGGAATTTTACAACAGCTGGAAAAAACACCCCAGCAAGAACGCCAGCAGCTAATGAGACAGTATTTACAAGGGGTGGTTGGAGAATTATTAGAATTTGATGAATCCCACTGTTTAGATGCACAGCTAGGATTCTTTGATATGGGAATGAACTATTCCACAATGCTCAAACTCAGGGATCAGCTACAGAGAAATTTTGGTTGTTTTCTTTCGGTTACAGCATTATCGGAGCATTTTAATATTGAAGAACTTAGTAAGTACTTAATTAAAAAAATTTTTGCCTCAGAATTTGAAGAAAAACCTGAAATAGAGATTTATGAAAATAGTGAGAATCAGCATGATCTCTTGGATAATGAATTCAACTTAATATGTGATAATGTGATTACAAATGCTATGCAAGAAGAATTAATTGCAATAGCTCTTCAAGATGAGCTCAAAGAAATTCAGACTTTACTTAACCAGGAATAATTAAATGACTATTAATTCAGAAACAGAACCACAAATTGTTTCTTCTCAACAAGTGCTTCAAACTATCAAAGAGATGCGAAATAGACTTGAATCACTTAACAAAGAAAAAAGTGAACCTATTGCAATTATTGGTTTAGGTTGCAGATTTCCGGGTAATGCTAATGATCCTTCTTCCTTCTGGCGGCTATTACATGAAGGTATTGATGCGGTAAGGGAAATACCATCTGGCCGATGGAATGTTGATAAATACTATGATCCCAATCCCGGAACAATTGGGAAAACATACACCAAACAAGGTGGATTCATTGAACAAGTAGACCAGTTTGACCCTTTGTTTTTTGGTATTTCTCCCAGGGAAGCAGTAAGTTTAGACCCTCAACAAAGGCTGCTTTTAGAAGTAACCTGGGAGGCTTTAGAAAACGCTGGACAAACACCCACAAAACTCAAAAACACCCAGACAGGTGTATATGTAGGTATTTGCACAGATGACTATGCCCAACGGTTTTTAAATCTGGAAAAACTGAGTTTAGTTGATAGTCATTCTGGAACTGGTAATGCCAGAAGTATGGCTGTGGGCCGCATTTCTCACTTCCTCGGTTTACAAGGGCCAAATATCCAGTTGGATACTGCCTGTTCTTCTTCATTACTAACTGTGCATTTAGCTTGCCAGAGTTTGCGTACTAAAGAATGTAATCTCGCTTTGGCTGGGGGAGTGAATCTGATTCTTTGGCCTGCCAGTACTATCGGACGTTGTCAATTGAAAGCCTTAGCTCCTGATGGAAGGTGCAAAACTTTTGATGTTACCGCAGATGGTTATGGTCAAGGAGAAGGATGCGGGATAGTAGTGCTGAAGCGTCTTTCTGATGCTATTGCTGATGGAGACACAATTTTAGCTCTGATTCGAGGTTCATCTGTCAACCATGACGGACCTAGCAGTGGTTTGACAGTTCCCAATAAAATAGCCCAGAAAGAAGTCATTCAACAAGCGCTGCAAAATGCACGAGTGGAGGCTCATCAGGTGAGCTATGTGGAAGCTCATGGTACGGGAACATCTCTGGGAGACCCCATTGAACTGGAGGCTTTGGCAGCAGTTTATGGCAAAAACCGCCCCATCAATCAACCCTTGGTTGTTGGTTCAGTTAAGACCAATTTTGGACACTTGGAAGCGGCGGCGGGAATTTCAGGATTGATTAAACTTGTGTTATCCCTTCAGAATCAAGAGATACCGCCCCATTTGCATCTCAACAAACCTAATCCCCATATTCCCTGGCATCAACTTCCCATAGTAGTTCCAACTTCTGCAACTCCTTGGAATGTAGGCAGTCAGCCGAGAATAGCAGGTATTAGTGCTTTTGGTATTAGTGGCACAAATGTGCATATGATTTTGGAAGAAGCACCAAAGCCAGCCTGTGCTGAAAAATCTTTAGAGCGTGAATTGCATATACTATCTCTCTCAGCGAGGACTGGCAAGGCTCTAGAAGAGCTAGTTATTAATTATACTCATCATCTAGAGAGTTATCCGGAATTAGAACTAGCAGATATCTGCCACACGGGGAACACGGGGCGCTCTCATTTCCATCATCGACTGGCACTGATTAGCTCTAATAAAAGTGAACTAATCACAAAACTGAAGGATTTCACAGCAGGTCAGGAAGTTCCAGGACTATTTTCTAGTCAAGTCTCTAACAACACGAGTTCACCCAAAGTAGCTTTTCTGTTTACAGGTCAGGGTAGTCAGTATGTAAATATGGGTTTGCAACTATACCAAACTCAACCCACTTTTCGTCAGATATTGGACAAGTGTGATGAAATCCTGGGACGTTATTTAGAGCAACCCTTGTTATCTGTGCTATATCCACAGTTAACAGCATCGGTTGACAATTCCTCACTTTTAGATCAAACTGCATATACCCAACCTGCCCTCTTTGCTTTGGAATACGCTTTGGCTAAATTGTGGCAATCTTGGGGCATTAACCCAGATGTAGTTATGGGCCATAGTGTAGGGGAATATGTGGCAGCAACGATAGCGGGAGTATTTAGCCTGGAAGATGGATTGAAATTGATTGCCACTAGGGGTAGGTTAATGCAACAGTTACCCACTGGTGGAGAGATGGTATCAGTATTAGCATCAGAGTCCCAGGTGAGAGAGGTAATTGCTTCTTATACAGACAAGGTAGCTATTGCAGCTATTAATGGCCCCGACAGTATTGTGATTTCTGGTGCAGGAGCAGTTATTCAGGAAATTTGTTCCAGTTTGGGCCAAATGGGAATCAAGACCAAGCCTCTACAGGTATCCCATGCCTTCCATTCTCCACTGATGGAACCAATGTTGGCGGAGTTTGAAACTGTAGTCAAAGAAGTTACCTATAATCAACCGCTAATCTCCATAATTTCTAATGTCACAGGACAGCAGGGAACAGAAAACATCACCACTGCAGAATACTGGCTACAGCACATCACCCAACCTGTGCATTTCAGTGCAAGTATGCAAACTTTGCACCGGGAAGGATACAAATTATTCCTGGAAATTGGGCCTAAGCCCATACTCCTGGGCATGGGCCGTCAATGTTTACCGGAAGACACAATCAGTACATGGTTGCCTTCCTTGCGTCCACCCCAAGGAGATTGGCAACAACTACTTTCAAGTTTAGGACAGTTATATACCAAAGGAGTGGCTATAGACTGGCTGGGATTTGATCATGATTATCTGCGGCGTAAAGTACTATTGCCAACATATCCATTTCAAAGGCAACGTTACTGGTGGGATATGGAGGAAACCGAATCTAAACCAGAGGATAAAAATGTCTCGACACCAATTGTGGAATTACTCAATCAAGGTGCAAGTGATGGTTTAGCGAAGGAATTGGAATTGGCAGGAGAACTGACTGCACAGGAGCGGCAATTACTGCCAAAATTACTGGGACTTTTGGTTAAACGACAACAAAATTACCTGGAATTTAAAGGCGGTATAGTTCATGAATATTACAATGCCGTAGCAATCTTGGGTCAAGAACAAGCTGGAAATCAGGCAGATGCAAGGTCTGATTCAGCATTCTTAACTTTTGGTTTATTCCCTGAAAAAGTTCCCGGTTTTTCTTGGATTAAATGTTTGACAGAACCAAATCAAGAACAATCTCGCCAAATGATTGTTGAGTCGCAAAAAGATTTGAGAAAATTATTATTTGCTCAAGTAGACTTTTCATCTTGCCAAAAAGTTTTGGACTTTGGCTGCGGATATGCTTCAGATTTAATTCAGCTAGCTCAAAAGTATGAGCATCTGCAATTGAATGGATATACAATTTCTAGCGAACAAGCCAAGCTAGGCAGTATAAAAGTTGATGAAAAGCAACTACAAGAACGGGTAAAAATATTTAATCGAGATAGCGCCAAAGATGAGTTCCCTGATGACTATGATTTGGTATTTGGGTTTGAGGTGGCTCACCACATTCTAAATAAAAAATCATTATTTACCAATATTGGTAATCATTTGAACCAACAGGGGTATTTAGTGTTAGCAGATTTTATCTCGAATAGTGACTTTGCTATTGATCATCAGGAAACTTCTTCTTACTTTATTACTAAGTCGGAGTGGGTAGAGTTACTATCTGAAAATCATCTCCAATTGGTGGCAGCTATTGATGTAAGTCCAGAAATATCCAACTTTTTGTACGATCCAGATTTTGAAGAACGTTTGGAAGAGTTGTATCAAAGAAATCGAGACGAAAATGTTAAAGCTGGATTTAAGTCTTACTACCAATTAGGTAAGGTTCTGAGTAAGGGGATAGCTAGCTATGTGTTGCTGACAGCACAAAAACAACAACAGTTATCTAAGGAGCAAATAGCTGAGTGGAATCAAAAAGTCCTAGCTCAATTGTTATCTTACTCAGAGGTAACACCCCAGCGTTGGCTCTATGAACTAGAATGGCAACCCCAAAAACACTCAATTACTCGAGTGCAGACAACGGGAAACTGGTTAGTATTTGTAGAACCGGGGGCTTTGGCTGAAGAATTGGTGAAAAAATTGGGTGCAGGTTGTACTTTAGTGTCTCCTGGTTTAAATTATCAGCAGATAGGTAAAAAACACTATCAACTTAACCCCACTGCTCCGGAAGAATTTAAGCGTCTAATAACTGAAATTAGTGCTGAAAATTCACAATTGCAAGGAATTGTTCATCTGTGGTCTCTACTAACAACTAACAGTCAGTTAGAAACAGCCATGGAATATGGTTGTGCTAGTCTGTTGCATTTGGTACAAGCCCTGGTACAGACTGAACAGAAACAGGTAGTGCCCCTGTGGGTAGTAACCCAAGGTGCAATGAGTGTGGGTGGGGATATTGAGACGGTGGAGGTACAACAAACACCAGTTTGGGGTTTAGGTCGGGTAGTGGCTCTGGAGCATCCAGAACTACAATGTCGGTTAATTGACTTGGAACCAAACACTGAAGCTGAAGATTTGGCGAAGTTGCTACATCAAGAACTGATGTCTCAACAAGAAGAAAACCAAATTGCTTATCGTCAGGGTGAGGGTTTGGTGGCCCGGTTGGTACGACGACCACAGCAGACAAGCACTGAAGAGGAGCAAGAATTTACCATTATTTCTGAAGGCAGTTACCTAATTACTGGTGGACTGGGGGCTTTAGGACTCCAGTTGGCTAAGTGGCTGGCAGGTAAGGGTGCTAAACATTTGGTATTGACGGGACGGCGCAAACCTTCGGAGACGGCACAACAAACCATTACTCAAATAGAACAAGCTGGAGTGGAGGTTTCCCTGGTATTGGGCGATGTTGCTGTTAAGGAAGATGCAGCTAGAATTGTGGAACAAATCAAGACATCCCTACCACCATTGCGGGGTGTGATTCATGCTGCTGGAGTATTGGATGATGGGGTACTACAACAAATGAGCTGGCAACGGTTTACAAAAGTTATGGCCCCAAAAATTCAAGGGGGATGGCATCTGCACGACTTAACTCAGGATTTGTCTTTGGACTTCTTTGTTTGTTTTTCATCTGCAGCATCTTTGTTAGGTTCAACTGGTCAAGGTAATTATGCGGCTGCGAACGCTTTTCTAGACGGTTTGGCTCATTATCGGCGATGGCTTGGTTTACCAGGATTGAGCATTAATTGGGGTGCTTGGGGACAAGGAGGTATGGCGGCGCGGTTGGCAGATCAGTTCCAAAACCGGATTCGCTCCTTGGGTATGAGTAGCATACCTCCGGCACAAGGGTTACAAATTTTAGATCAATTGTTGGCCCAATCGGCAACCTTAGTGGGTGTGTTTCCTGTAAACTGGCCTCAGTTTGTCAGCCAATTGCCAGATGGAATGAAGATGCCTGTATTGGAAGCATTTATCGATTTCCAATCGGTAGCCAAGGAAGGGAAAACCAATGAGCTACTGGCAAAACTGAAGGTATCTAAATCCAGCGATCGCCCAGAAATGATGGTGAATTATCTCCAAAGTGTTGTGGGTAAATTATTGGGATTCCCGGACTCTGACACCTTAGATCCACAGCTAGGATTTTTTGATATGGGGATGGATTCTTTGCTGGCTTTAGAGTTGAGAAATCTACTGCAAAGCAACTTAGATTGTTCCGTTTCTTCGACAATTCTGTTTGAATATTCCAATATTGAGTCCCTGGCTGAGTATATAATCACAGAGGTTTTGGCAACAAAACTAGAGATGACGGTTGATAGTTCCGACAATAGTAAGCCACAACCGCCGGCGGTGGTTCCCCAAGACAAGGCCGCTATCTCCCCAGACCCAGGGACAGATGCGATCGCAGAAAAATTTAAACAGATCCAAAATCTACTCAATAAGGATATTTAATACTTTTCTTTATCGAGTAAACTCAGCTTTGGTCTGAGATCTTCATATCTAGCCCGAATTACACTGATGGGGATGTTCCACTTAACGGAACTATTCCCCAAGTGTAAATTACGACAGACTATAGCCTAGTTATTGATTTTAAGAGTGCCATTGACCGCAAGGAATTTCTAGCTCAAAAGTATCCCTTGTTTCCTCTGTATTAATAGTTAACAATATATTTACGAGTTGATACAAATTCCCCCTAAAATGGCTAGATTTTGAACCCCATTTTTTTGAAAAGGAGATCATAGGTGAATCAACCTCTTTCATCCCAACAGTTATTTGAACTTCTTGAGCAGGTTCACAATAAATTGGAAGCAGTTGATAAAGAAAAAACGGAACCCATAGCTATTATTGGCATGGGTTGTCGATTTCCTGGAAATGCCAATGACCCTGCTTCATTATGGAGTTTATTGCATGACGGCGTGGATGCTGTTACAGAAATACCACTAGACCGTTGGGATATTGATGCTTACTATGATCCAGACCCTAATGCTCCTTTAAAAGGATACACCCGTAACGGTAGCTTTATTCAAGCAATTGACAAATTCGACGCTCAATTTTTTGGCTTGTCGCCTCGGGAAACAGCCAGTTTAGATCCCCAGCAAAGATTACTTTTAGAAATTACCTGGGAAGCTCTAGAAAACGCTGGACTGGCAGCAAATAAGTTGAGAAACAGTCGAACTGGTGTCTATGTGGGTATTTGTACAGATGATCATGTATCTAACCAAATATTTAACGCAGCTGTCAAATTAATTACCCAATTAAACAAAGACGAAGAAAACGTTGTTTCTGTGGATGGTTACACTGGTATAGGCGGTGCCCGTAGTGTAGCAGTAGGTCGAATTTCCCATCTATTAGGTTTACAAGGACCTAATATTCAGTTAGATACAGCCTGTTCCTCCTCGTTAATAGCTGTACATCTGGCTTGTCAAAGTTTGCGTTTAAAAGAATGTAATCTTGCCTTGGCGGGGGGAGTTAATTTGATTCTCTCACCCGCAAATACTCTAACTCGTTGCAAGATGAAAGCCCTAGCTCCTGACGGTCGTTGCAAAACTTTTGCAGCTACCGCAGATGGTTATGGTCAGGGAGAAGGATGTGGAATGGTAGTTCTCAAACGTCTCTGTGATGCCATAGCGGATGGTGATTCAGTTTTAGCCATAATTCGGGGATCGGCTACCAACCACGATGGACCTAGCGGTGGTTTAACTGTACCGAATAAAAAAGCTCAAAAGGAAGTCATCCAACAAGCGCTGCAAAATGCCAGGGTGGAGCCGCATCAAATCAGCTATGTAGAAGCTCATGGTACTGGTACTACTTTAGGTGACCCCATTGAGCTGGAGTCCCTAGCAGCAGTGTATGGACATAATCGCCCTGACAATGAACCCTTAGTGGTTGGTTCGGTGAAAACCAACTTCGGACATCTGGAAGCAGCCGCCGGTGTGTCATCTCTGATCAAAGTTGTACTAGCACTTTACCATCAGCAAATACCACGGCATTTGCACTTTACTGAACCTAATCCTTACATTCCTTGGGATAAAATTCCCGTAGTAATTCCCACGAAAACAATGCCTTGGCTCCGGAGAGAAAAACCGCGCCTAGCAGGAGTAAGTTCCTTTGGTATGAGCGGTAGCAATGTGCATTTAATTTTAGAAGAAGCTCCAGAACAATTGACAACTGCAAATTTAAAAGCCGACACTAAAGAATCTTTGGAGCGACCCATTCATCTACTAACACTATCAGCAAAAACTCCCCAAGCCCTAGAAGACTTAGCCAGTTCTTACTACAAACATTTGGAAATTGACTGTCAACAAACACTAGAAGACATATGCTATACCGCTAATACTGGACGCTCTCATTTTCTTTATCGTCTTGCTGTCATAGCTAATTCCACAGCAGAACTAAAGGCAAAATTGAAGCAAGTACAAAATATACAACAATTGACAGAAGCTAGGAATAGAAATACTGAAATTCCAGGAATGTTCTGTGGTAAAATTACCCACAACAATAGTCAACCAAAAATTGCTTTTTTGTTTACAGGTCAAGGCTCCCAGTATGTGGGAATGGGATATGAATTGTACCAGACTCAACCCAGATTTCGTCAAGCTTTAGAAGAATGTGCTTCCATTCTCAAATGTGAGCTAAACATCCCCTTGTTAGAAGTGCTTTACCCGCCTACAAAAACAGAAGGACAATCCCACTTTCTGGATCAAACAGCATATACTCAACCGGCTTTGTTTGCTGTTGAATATGCCCTAGTGCAGTTATGGAAGTCTTGGGGAATTGAACCCGATGTAGTGATGGGTCATAGTGTGGGAGAATATGTTGCCGCAACTGTGGCGGGAGTTTTCAGTCTTGCAGATGGTCTCAAACTGATTGCAACTAGGGGAAGGTTAATGCAAAACTTACCCCCGGATGGTGAAATGGTATCAGTAGTTGCATCGGAAGATGTGGTGAAAGCAGTAATAGCACCTTATGCTTCACAAGTAACAATTGCTGCTTTTAACGGGAGGGAAAGTATAGTAATTTCAGGGGCAAGTCAGGCTATTGGTATAATTTGTAATATTTTAGAATCTCAAGGAATTAAGTTAAAACCCTTACAAGTATCCCATGCTTTTCACTCACCACTAATGAAACCCATGGTGGCAGAATTTGCAGCATTAGCTCAACAAGTCACCTACCGTCAGCCTGAAATTCCTTTAGTATCTAATATAACTGGGGAATTAGTTGATAAAAATATTGCGACATATAGCTACTGGGTAGATCATATTAGCCAACCTGTGAGATTTACCCAAAGTATGGAAACATTAGATAAACATGGGTGTAGAATCTTCTTGGAAATCGGGCCAAAACCCATACTTCTGGGAATGGGTTGTCAATGTTTACCGGAAAATCAAAGTTTGTGGTTGCCTTCTTTGCGTTCAACCGCTAATGATTGGCAAGAAATGCTCTCTAGTATGGGAGAGTTGTATGTACAGGGAGTTAGGATAAATTGGTCGGGTTTTGATCAAGATTATACTCGGCACAAAGTAATGTTGCCAACTTATCCCTTTCAAAGGCAGCTTTATCCGAGAGAACCAATCCAAAATCTAGAAAAACTCTCGTTTGTTGAAACAACAAATGGTATTACTTCTCTTGTTAATTTACTCAACCAAGGAGATACAGAAAAGTTAACTCAACAATTTGAAAAATCAGGAAAATTCTCACCGGAACAGCTAAAATTACTACCCAATTTATTAGGATTACTAGCGGAACAATACCGGGAAGAACCAGAAATAAATATTATCAAAGAATGGCTCTATGAAGTCCAGTGGGAACCTTTAAATCTTCATGAACAAAAACAGTTTTTTGAACCTAGCCATTGGTTAATTTTTGCTGACTCAACAGGGCTAGGGAAAAAGCTGATGACTCAACTAAAAAACCAAGGACATGAATGTAGTTTAGTTTATCGAGCAGATAGTTACCAAAACCTTGAAGCAGGAATTTATCAAGTTAATCCCGCCCATTCTGAAGAATTTGAAAAAATTTATCAAGCAATTGGTAAAACAAGTACCTTACCCTTAAAAAAAATCATTCATCTGTGGAGCTTAGACACTGGTTATCAAAATAATTTAACAGTTTCCGCTTTAGAGGAAGCACAACTTTGGGGATGCGGTAGCCTATTGCATATATTACAGGCTTTAGTTGTCTACCAAAGCAAATTAACTACAGTGAACAATACTCAAGTGATGGCAGAATGGGGATATCTGCAAATCTGGCTAGTTACTAGAGGATCTCAACCTGTTTTATCACAGACAAAACCAATAGCAATCACCCAATCATCTTTGTGGGGATTAGGTCGAGTGATTGCTTTTGAATATCCACAATTGTGGGGTGGTTTGGTAGATTTAGATGCACAAGAATCAGATAATGAAGCAGAAATACTACTACAACTACTAAGGGAAAACCACAAAGAAGACAATCTAGCCCTACGGGATAATAAAGCATACGTAGCTCGTTTAGTCAAACAAACACTAGGTGAATTTAATTCTTTATCATTGCAGTCTGATGCTACTTATGTGATTACCGGAGGTTTAGGAGCTTTAGGAATACAAACAGCGGAATGGATGGTATCCAAAGGAGCCAAACATTTAGTTTTAATCAGTCGCACTCACCCTTCTGAGGAAATACAGAAAACAATTGGTCTGCTACAGAAAGCAGGAGCTAGCATTTATGTATTTTCTGGAGATATATCTGTTGAAGAAGATGTAGTTAAAATCCTAGAGGAGGTTCAAACATCTTTACCTCCACTACGAGGGGTAATTCATGCAGCCGGAATCTTAGATGATGGTCTGATACAGCAACTGAATTGGGAACGTTTTACTCAGGTGATGAAACCCAAGGTCAAGGGGGCTTGGTATCTGCATCAATTTACTCAACACCTGTTACTAGATTTTTTTGTTTGCTTTTCCTCCGCGGCTGCCTTGTTGGGTTCCCCGGGTCAAGGAAACTACGCTGCTGCTAATGCATTTCTGGATGGGCTGGCTCATTATCGTCGTCAGCTGGGATTGCCTGGATTAAGCATTAACTGGGGAGCATGGTCTAAAAGTGGCATGGCTACTCGGGTAAATAGCCAGTATCAAAACCGGATGAAAACATCTGGTGTAGGTACTATTGCTCCAAAACAAGGATTACAAATATTAGAGCAAATTTTACTTGGTCCATCTCCATCACAAGTGGGGGTAATGTCTGTAGATTGGTCAGTTTTAGCAGAAGAATGGAGTTTAGGAAATCCGAGTTCATTAATTTTACACCTTTTAGGGACGGAAGAATCACAACGACAATCTAGACTAAAACAAAAGCAAGAACAAAGTATTTTAGAAAAATTAGAAGCTGCACCAGAAGTTGAACATCAAGAGATTTTGAGAATTTATCTACAATCTCTAGTGGCAAAAACCCTAAAAACTCAATTATCAGATATTCCTACCCATGGTAATCTCATGGAAATTGGTATGGATTCTCTTATGACCATGGAAGTGGTAAATCAGATGAGTCGTGATTTGGACTTTATAATTTACCCCAGAGAATTTTATGAACGACCTAGAATTGATTCTCTAACTGAATATTTAAGTGTTGAACTGAGAAAAAAAAGTATTACTCTCAATTCAAGTCAATCATCTGCCAAGACTTTGGAAGTATTCGAGACAAAATCGAGTTTTAATTCTCCCCTCACTTCCAGTTCACAACGCCTCCCTGGAATTATCTTTATACTTTCTAGTCCTAGGTCTGGTTCAACCTTGCTGAGGGTAATGCTGGCTGGCCATCCTCACTTATTTTCTCCTCCAGAACTGCATCTGTTAGCCTTTAGTAACATGAGGGAGCGAGAAGAAAAACTTAAATTTTCCCACTTGGGTGAGGGACTACAAAAAGCCTTGATGGAAATTGAAAATTTAGATGCAACAGCTAGTCAGGCTTTGATTAAAAATATGGAATTGGAGAATTTATCCATTAAAGAGGTATATCAGAGGCTTCAGGAAAATATCAGCCCCCGGATGTTAGTGGATAAATCTCCTTCTTATGCTGTAAATCGCAGTATTTTAGAACGAGGAGAAGCTATATTTGCCAATTCCAAATACATTCATTTAGTTCGCCATCCCTACTCAGTGATTGAATCATTTGTGCGTATGCGGATGCAAAAAATGGCAGGTTTAGGTGATGATAATCCCTATGAGGTTGCAGAGCAGGTGTGGACAAAAAGCAACCAGAACATCCTCGATTTTTTAGATCACATAGAAACACAACGCCGCCACCAGATTATCTATGAACAATTGGTAAAGGAACCGTCTAAGACGTTATCAGAACTGTGTAGTTTTTTAAATATTGATTTTGATACAAAACTTTTGCATCCTTATGAAGGAAATCGGATGACTGAAGGTATTTATCAAAACTCACTATCAATTAGCGATCCCAATTTTCTGAAACACAATGCTGTTGATTTTAGTTTAGGAGACAAATGGAAAACCATTCAATTACCCCATAGATTAGGAGAACAAACCCGGGAACTTGTTAGACAATTCAATTATGAATTGCCTAACTCCATGGACACAGTTGCAAATAGTAAGACAGAAGAAAAGGAAACCCAAGTTTCTTTAAATCTTGTGAAGAAAGAGCTGCTCATGGATGAAAAGTTTTTGGAGTTGAGAGGAAATGAGATTTGTCTCTGTAGTTGGGGTTCTGAAAATAACCCTGTAATACTGTGTATTCATGGAATTTTGGAACAAGGTTTGGCTTGGCAAGAAGTGGCACAACCTTTGGTTGCAAAAGGTTATCGGGTAGTGGCTCCAGATTTATTTGGCCATGGACGCTCAAGTCATTTGAAAATGGTAACCGCCTATAATTCTCTAACATTTTTAGCTCAAATAGATAGAGTAATTCAGGAATTACCGGAGGAACCTTTGTTTCTTGTAGGGCATTCTATGGGTGCAATGTTAGCCGCAATGATTGCTAGTGTAAGGCCTGAAAAATTCAAAGCCTTGATGCTAGTGGAACCTCCACTACCTTCTTATGAAAACAAACAACAGGCAATTAATCAACTAACAACTTTTTTAGAATATTCTACCTCTTCACCAAAACATCCAACATTCCCAGATGTAGCAACTGCTGCTGAGAGACTGCGTAAAGCTACACCTGCTTTGTCAAAAGAATTTTCTTACATTTTAGCTGAACGAATTACACAACCCTGGGAAGAAGGAGTAATCTGGACTTGGGACTCAATTCTTCGCACTCGCTCTACCCTAAGTTTCAATAGTTTTAATGGAGGTAGATCCGAATATCTAGAAATGCTCAAACATATTCAAATTCCAACTACATTAGTTTATGGGAATAACAGTAAATTGAATCGTCCAGAAGATTTACAAGAACAACAAACAGCAATGGCTCTAGCAAAACGGGTCTTTGTTGACGGAGGACACAATCTCCACATCGAAGCTGCTTCTCAATTAGTAAAGCTAATTGAACTGGCAAATTCCTTATCTTAGTATTTGTGATTTTTGGTTTTCTTTGCACTTACTCCTTGTTAAACAAATGAAAAAATATATTCCCACCCAATTTGTTAAAAAAAAAGAGCGGAAAACGCTTAAAAAAAAGTATATTCCCACGCCACTGGTTGAAAAGAAAGACCGGAAAAAAGTACCAATAGTTGAACAACTTAAGAATCGTCGGTTTTCAATCGTGTATGTGATATGGCGATTTGCAATTTATTTTTTAGGGATATTATTCCGCAGATTTACAGGAAAAGCGGATATTCAAAAAACAGCAGTGGAATTGCGAGACATATTTGAAGATTTAGGTGGTTTATGGGTGAAGACAGGCCAATTATTAGCATTAAGAACAGACTTGTTTCCTGATGAAGTATGTGATGAATTAATACGGCTGCAATATGGGGCTCTTGGGTTTCCAATGGAATTAGTACGCTCAACTATTGAAGCAGAATTGGGTGTGCCGATGGATAAAGTTTTTGAATCTTTTGATGAAGAACCTTTAGCTGCTGCTTCCATTGCTCAAATTCATACTGCCGTTTTGTCTAAAAACAAGTTGCCTGTGATAGTTAAAATTCAACGTCCCGGTTTGGAGGATGCTTTCAGACGGGATTTACAAGTTATTAAACTTTTCGCAAATTCATTGCAATTTTTAAATATTGCCAAATATTTGCGGTTCGATGAAGCTGTATTAGAAGTGGAAAAAATATTTACTGAGGAGCTAGATTACCGATATGAGGCATCCAATATGGAACGGATGAAAAAAACTCTCAGAGAACATGGTGTTTATACTCCTTCAGTGTACAAAAAATATTCCAAGCGTCGGATTTTAGTGATGGAGTATATTCCTGGTGTATTAATGGCTGACTACATTCAGGCTTTAAATAATGACCCTGCCAAAGTAAAAAAATGGGATGAAGAAAATAAGGTAAACCGTAAAAAGTTGGGAGAAAATTTGTTTTTATCATTATTCCGACAAATATTTGAAGATAATTTATATCATGCGGATCTCCATCCAGGTAATATATTTTTGTTGCGTAATAGTAAATTTGTACTCATTGACTTGGGAAGTGTTGGCTCTCTGGATAAAGACTTGAGGAATAATTATTTAAACTACAATAATGCACTTGCGAGAGAAGATTTTCCTAAAGCAGCTGATTATATTATCCGTTTTGCAGTAGATATTCCAAGGGTGAACATATCTAGAGTACGTGCGGAAATGGCAACTGCAATTGAAGATTGGGCAAGTAAATCCCGACTGGATGGATTATCCTACAAGGAAAAATCCCTGGGTGGAGCTACTAGTGAAATTAGCAAAGTTTCTATTAAATATAATGTTCCCAGCAACTGGGGATTTTTAAAAGTAAGTAGATCTCTTTTAACTTTGGACGGATCTCTTCAATATCTGATACCAAATTTTAGCGCCTTGAAGCTGATAAAAAGGTACAATAAAGAGGCGCAGAGCCGTGCTTTAATTCAGAGTTTTAGTTTTGAAACTATTGCCAAATCCATAAATGAGTTTTTTGGAGCTGTGGATGAATATAACAACTTAATTCTTCCAAAACTACGAGAGCGCACTATACCTTTTGAGGGAAGCATTAACAAGTTTGCTCTTTTCCTGGCATCTATTTTACGTGCGGTTTCTTCTGCAACATTTATTAGTGGATTCGCTTTAGCCTATATTTTCTTATATCAACATCATTTTGTAATTATTAAACTCATTCATAATCCTCTTTTTGATGAAATTACTACACAGTTTCCACGCATACCATACCTGGAATGGATTTTAATTTTCATGGGAATCAACTTGATTTCACGAAGTTTGTCGGCTTGTTCGGTTATTTTAGAGAAAAAGGAATATGAAGCCAAAGGGATTTTATAGAGTTAGAATCTACTTTAGGAGCTTAATGTTAGGAGTAAAACCCTGTCTTTACAATTTATTTCCCTTCCTCCTTCTCATCCCCAACTACCCACAGGTTTAATTGTCTGCTTACATGGTTGGGGGGCTAATGCTGGGGATACTGCATCTTTATTACCATTTTTCAAGTTACCGAATTACCAATTTTTATTTCCCAATGCGCCTTTTCCTTTTCCTTATTCTGTTGCAGGTAGGGCATGGTATGACCTGAGATTAGAAAATATGTATGAAGGATTGGAAGAAGGTCGGCAATTGCTAATGGATTGGCTGCTATCTTTGGAAAATACTACCGGTGTGCCGCTATCACGGACTATTCTGTGTGGATTTTCTCAAGGTGGGGCTATGACTTTGGATGTTGGGCTAAAATTGCCTTTAGCTGGATTAGTTGTGATGAGTGGGTATTTACATCCTGGTGTAGTTACAACAGCTAAAACTGATTTTCCCCCAATGTTAATTATGCATGGTAAATATGATGAAGTTGTGCCACTGCAAGCTGCTTTAAAAGCACGGGAAACTTTAGAATCTCTAGGAATTGCCTTGGAATACCATGAATTTGATATGGGGCATGAAATTGGTCTAGAAATGTTAGATGTGCTACGCAATTTTGTGGGCAATCTCATTGGTTAGTACAGGGTAGCAATTTTTTGCAAATTATGGTAGAAAAAAATGCAAGTTTTTCGGAAATATGCATCCTCTAATGAGTAAGATAGATTGGGTGGCAGCGTCAAGCGCAACTCAAATCATGCTGGGTGAAAATTCTGCATAAGGGAGGGGCAAGCATTATGAAAACTTTAAGCATTTCCAAAAAGAACATTTCTGCTATGACCACGGCAGATGTAGAACAGTTGGCTAATCGTCTAGAAGTAGATAATTACAGCAATGCTTTTGAGGGTTTAAATGATTGGCATCTCTTGCGAGCCATCGCCTTTCAACGTCCTGAGTTAGTTGAACCCTACATCCATCTGTTGGATTTAGAAGCCTACGACGAAGCATAAAAATTTGAAAATTAGGAGTCAAGGGTTATTGTTCCTAACTACTGACTCCTAAGTTTCATCTGTGCCAAATCTCCAACCCCAAATCTCAAAGGTGAAAAAAAAGGTTATCATTGGTGTAAGTGGCGGTGTCGCTGCCTACAAGACTTGTGAATTAGTTTCAAGGCTGTTTAAAGGTGGGGTGGAAATTCGAGTCATTCTTACCCAAGCAGCAGAACAGTTTATTACCCCTTTAACTTTAGCTACACTCTCTCGTCATTGTGCATACACAGATAATGATTTTTGGCAATCAAATCACTCGCGTCCGTTGCACATTGAGTTGGGAGAATGGGCAGATTTGTTAGTAATTGCCCCGTTGACGGCCAATACATTGGCAAAATTAGCTTATGGTATGGCTGACAACTTACTGACAAGTACTGTACTGGCTTCTAGTTGTCCTGTGTTGTTGGCACCGGCGATGAATACAGATATGTGGGAACAGTTGGCAGTGCAACGGAATTGGCAGCAACTGTTAACAGATGTCAGATATCACGGCATGAGTACAGGATCGGGGTTATTGGCTTGCGATCGCATTGGTGCGGGGAGAATGGCAGAACCCCAAGAAATTTTGACTTATATCCAATCATTACTGCACGTTGGTGGTAAACGAGATTTAATTGGTAAGGGTGTATTAATTAGCGGTGGGGGAACAAGAGAATATCTTGATCCAGTGCGGTTTATTGGGAATCCGTCCACGGGGAAAATGGGACTGGCTTTAGCACAAGCGGCACTGCATCGAGGAGCAAATGTGACGTTAGTACATGGCCCAACTAGTGGGGATGTACCATTAGGTGTGCGAGCCATACCCGTAGTTAGTGCGAAGGAAATGCACCAAGCAATGCAATTACATTTCCCCAATGCTGATGTGATTATTATGTCCGCTGCGGTGGCAGATGTTAAACCCAGAGATTATAGTACAGAGAAATTACCCAAGCGATCGCTTCCCCGGGCTTTACCCTTAGAACCAGTATCAGATATCATTAGTGAACTAGCACAACTCAAACAACGCCATCAAGTTTTAATTGGGTTTGCTGCACAGACAGGGGACATTGTTACCCCAGCCATGGCTAAGTTGCAAAATAAGAAGTTGGATATTATTGTTGCTAACCCCATTGATCAGCCTGATAGTGGTTTTGGTAGTGACAATAACCAGGCGGTGCTCTTGGATAAACAAGGAAATCAAGTGGAAATTCCTCCTAGTTCTAAATTGCAAATGGCGCATGATTTATTTGATTTTATGGCCTTGGTGAATCCAGATATAAATTTATGAAGTTAAGCCGCGCTTCGGTAACACCCATAAGCGTACTGGGGACACAGTTGTCAAAGAAATACCAAAACCTCAATTGCGTCGCTATTTCCCAAGGGTTTCCAGTCTTTTCCTTATAATATCTGTAACACCTGACTAATTCGGGCTTGGTTTTTCACTTAGGGTTGGGTTTGGAAATGTTTACCTCGTCAGAGATTCCCATCATTGGGATAATTTTATTAATTGCTTTGGGTATTTTAGGTTGGGGCTTTTATCGCGCGAGACCTTTTGGCAAACTGGGGATTTTAGCCTGGTTGCAGTCGGTGGTGTTAATGACTCCCTGGCTGCTGTTCTTTGGTTTATTTGCTGCCGGAATTTACATTAACATAGTTGGTGTATTGACTTTAGTAGTAATTTCTGCTGGTTTGTACATTTTCTTAGGCAGACAGTTACGCGCTGCTGGACAAGATGCAATTATTCAGCAAAGAGCAACACAAAGGCTAGCTGCTAATTCTTCACAAGGCTCAGAGAATTTACCGCAAGTGGTGCTTGAGGAAATTAAAATCCCAGTATTGCCAATTCCGGAAGGAGACTTAACCGCCATTAAAAGTATTTTCGGGATTGATACGTTTTTTGCCACAGAAACTATCTCCTATCAAGAAGGGGCGATTTTCAAAGGTAATATGCGTGGGGAAGCAGAAGAAGTTCACAAACGCCTTACGGCAAGTTTGCAAAAAAAATTAGATGATAAATATCGACTGTTTTTAGTGGATGGTAGGGAAGGTAAACCTGTGGTGATTGTCTTACCTAGCCGTAACGATCCGCGTCCAATGTCATTACAGCAAAAATCTTTTGCAGTGATTCTGTTCATGGCAACAATTGCCACTTGTTTGGAAACTGCGGGATTGCTGTTGAATTTTGATTTATTTGCCAACCCAGAACGATATATAGAAGCTTTACCCATAGGTACTGGGATATTTGCAATTTTGGCAAGTCATGAAATTGGTCATTGGTTATTGGCTCGTCGTCACCAAATCCGCATCAGCTGGCCTTTCTTTTTACCAGCTGTGCAAATAGGTTCCTTTGGTTCAATTACTCGCTTTGAGTCTTTGTTACCCAATCGCAAGGTACTATTTGATCTTGCTTTGGCAGGACCTGGTGCTGGCGGTATCATTTCTTTGTTAATGTTGATTAGCGGTTTGCTGCTTTCCCGCCCGGATAGTTTATTTCAATTGCCGAATCAGTTTTTCCAAGGTTCAATTTTAGTAGGTAGCTTGGCACGGGTTGTGCTGGGTTCAGCATTACAATCATCTGTTGTCAGTGTCCATCCCCTGGTGGTCATTGGTTGGTTGGGATTAGTCATCAATGCTTTGAATTTAATGCCAGCTGGACAATTAGATGGTGGTCGTATTATACAGGCAATTTATGGACGCAAAACCGCAGCACGAGCCACTGTAGCAACTTTAGTTCTACTGGGGCTAATTTCCCTTGGTAATTCCCTAGCCATTTACTGGACACTGGTGATTTTCTTTTTGCAAAGAGATTTGGAACGCCCTAGTTTAAATGAAATCAGCGAACCAGATGATGCTAGAGCCGCTTTAGGTTTATTGGCACTGTTGTTAATGATTACCACTTTATTACCTTTAACTCCCGGTGTAGCGGGAAGATTAGGAATTGGAGGATGAGGCTTTTCTTCACCCCTAAACCCTGGTCTATTTTAATGGAGCAAGAGGACTCACGTTACAGTGGTCAGAGTTAACGGGATGATTAATTGCCACCAGTATAAAATTGAGGGAGCGGAAGTTAACGGCTTATGACTGTGTTCTCTAAGCGACCGATGCCTTCAATTTCCACACGGATGCGATCGCCTATGTGTAATTGCCCTACACCAAATGGCGTACCGGTAAGCACCACGTCTCCTGGTAGTAGTGTCATAATTTCACTAATATAGGAAACTATCACATCCGGCGAAAAAACCATTTGATCAATACAGGCAGATTGCACAGGGATAGCATCGTCGTTCAAGAAGGTCTGCAATCTAGCTCCAGGATTCAATTCCCGGACAATCCAAGGGCCTAAGGGACAGAATGTGTCAAAACTTTTGGCGCGAGTCCATTGACCATCCTTTTGTTGTAGGTCTCGGGCGGTTACATCATTAGCTATTGTATAGCCCCAAATTTTGGTTTGGGCTTCTTCTGGTGTGCATTCACAGACGCGATCGCCAATCACTAGTGCTAACTCACCTTCGTAGTCTACCCGTTGGGATTGGGGGGGGTATTTGATTTCAGTTTCTGTGGCGATGAGAGAGGTTGGCGGCTTGAGAAAGATTAATGGTTCATTTGGGACGGTGCTACCCATTTCTTGAGCATGGTCTGCATAATTTTTGCCTATTGCCACAACTTTTGAGGGGGCACAGGGAGTCAGAATTTGGTAATTTTCCGGTTTAAGAATTAAATCTGTGGGTTGCCCTTGTAACCAAGGTGGAGCATCTAGCACCTGCACGTTGAGGGATAGTTGTAGCAATCCATAGTAAATCTTGCCTTCTAGATTTTGAACTCGCACAAAGCGCTGGGCCATAACCTTGATTAGTATCCTTTTGTCTGGGATTAAAAGCTGTGAGTAGGGAGCAATCTTCAGTGTGTAATAGAGGCTTAGGCCTGAGATTAATAACTATAATCTGAATTTGGTCAGTACAGCTGCACTACCCCGTTAGTTGAGTTGATAGCTTCAGTGAACACCTAGCCTTTGCTGTGGTAAGAGGGCTTTTTGCTTTGTGATTGGGCTGATTCCCTGAGGATCGTCAAAGCGGCTTTTTTTGAAGATGCAAATTTGGCTGATTTGGCTGATGATTTAAATTTAAAACTGGTAGAATTATATTTCCTTGTTGCTTAGATGTTAATTATAGCTAGTATATTTTGTCCTAGTAATGTATAAAATCACATCAGCAGCCCTTTGTCCATAAGGTGAGTAAAAATCATGTCCATAGTTTACGAAACAATTTACATTCTGCGTCCTGATTTGGGAGATGAACAAGTAGAGCAAGCTATTACCAGATACAAGAACTTGCTCACGGAACTAGGTGGTGAAAATATCGAAGTTCAAAATCGTGGTAAACGTCGCCTGGCTTATGAAATTAAAAAGCATCGGGATGGGATTTACATTCAAATGAACTACACCGGGAAAGGAAGTGCCGTGGCTCCCGTGGAGCGTGCTATGCGTTTGAGCGAAGAAGTGATTCGCTACTTGACCATTAAGCATGATGTACAGGAGGAAAAGGTAGAAGCAGAAGAGCCGGTTGCTGTTTCCGTCTAGGAAAAGTTGTGAGTAAACAGTATTGAGTTTTGAGTTGTAAAAACTCAATACTGAAAACAGAAAATCTCAAAAAATTTTTTACCATCTGTTTTTTTTGGCTTGAGTTGGCAATACTCAATTAATAAGTACTTTCTCAAGGCACTACACCGCAGTTATACCTAGCTAAAATTGGACAAGGATTCGTCAATGGGAGCTGTAAGCCACTGTGAGCCAAACTGACACGCCCGACATTCAAGCCCTCTCCACCGAGGTATCGCAGCTGCGCCAAGAGTTGCAGCTTCGTGATCAATTAGTCCAGGAGCTATGTCGAGAACTCTTCCGACTTGTAAAAAGCAATAGTAAATTTATACCCCTGGGGCTTCAACCTGAATATGATCCGAGTCAGTTACAAGCATTGCAAGAACAATTGCAAGCAATTGAACGGCAAGTAGTGTTCTACCAAGAACAAATTACTTCTCGTAATAGTGAAATTTATCAACTGCGACAATCAGTGCAAGAACTCACGGAGCAAAGTCGGATGTTGGAGGAAGTTGTACAAGAATTACCTCAAATTTACCGTCGTAAGTTCCAGGAGGGTATAGCTCCGGTCAGACAAAAAGTAGCAACATTACAACGAGAAAATCGCCAACTTCATGCAGAATTGCAAAGTGTGAGTTACAGTTTGGCTTTAAGAACTCGCAGGGCTAGCCACAGTGCTATTGATTTACCCAACTTTCCCCGGCCATAGTAAGAATATTAATAATTTGCAACAATTCGGACAATAATAAACCACTTACCTCTTTGGAAGTGGTGGATTTTTTTTAGGAGTAAGGTGAAATTTTTACGTGGTGCAGTTTGGATTGCAAGTGAACAAAATTTGCTTTTACCTGATTTGCTGTTCTCCCACTGCACCTGCTGGAACTTAGTTCAGTATGCCATAGCGAAATTAAGTAAATTATGCAACCACTAAGTTGTTCTCATTGGTGTGGGTAAAAATATTCTCGTAAGTATCAAAAATTTCAAACACTGAGTCGAGTTGTGTGAGCTCCAATATTAATCTAACCGGGGGTTGTACGTTACATAAAACTAAACGACAACCATTTTTACGTGCTAATGTTAGTCCGTTAATTAAAGGGACCAATCCTGAACTGTCCATGAAATCTACTTCTGACAGATCAATAACCCAGACTTGATGAGGTTGGGGTGTTACCTTAAGCATCTCTGTGCTAAAAGCCATTCCACCCTGCAAGTCTATAGTGCCGTGGGGCTTAAATAAAACCACTTGATCTTGTGAGATAGTCATGAATTTAACCAAGTAATTGGAAGACGTAACAAAAGAGAAATTTGACATCAATACTGCTTCACTGTCAATCGCAGTGTAAATAACATCTGTGTTTGATTTCCAAACTCAGGAAGTTAGAGCAGTCATGTTGGATCCATCTAGTACAGTGTTTATGCTGTAAAATTTATGTTAACTTTTTTAAATATATGCATAACAGATCCATAATTTCAGTATCAAAAGTACCTTTTAAGATATTTTTATATGTTTTCTGGATATTTATGATTTTTATATAAGAAATACTAAACAGTGTAGCATTAATTGTGAATTTGTGGTAAGGAGCTGATAAATATTGAGTTTTCAATATCTGGATAAGTAGAGAAGAAAAAAGCCAAAATCAAGGGTTTTAGTCAGTTATTGGTCAATTAACGATTTATTTGTTTCTGAATCACGGCACAGCCCTGCAATGCACTCCTGGGGGCGGATTGATTGACACCCTAGCCAGAGAAAAGCCAAGATATATGAAAGGTAAAAAATTGTAAAGGCGGTGCGGGATGTCTCTTGATCTGATTTCACTAGAAAACATCCAGGAGTTTGCTCACCAGTATGGCTACTGGGCAGTTTTTTTGGGAATTTTATTAGAAAATTTGGGCATTCCTCTTCCTGGTGAAACAGTGACTTTGGTGGGCGGATTTTTAGCTGGTAGCAAAGAACTAAACTATTGGTTGGTTCTGAGTGATGCGGTGGTAGGTGCTGTTATTGGTGGTGCTTGCGGCTATTGGATTGGTAAATTTGGCGGTTGGCCTTTCTTGGTACAAGTAGGTAAACTATTTCGCATTTCCGATGAACGATTGTTGAATATTAAAGACCAATTTAGTGAAAATGCCACTAAAGCTGTGTTTTTTGGGCGTTTTTTCCCATTGCTGCGAATTTTTGCAGCACCACTAGCTGGTATAGCTGAAATGCCTTTTAGAAAATTCTTTTTATACAACCTGTTGGGGGCAACACTCTGGGGTAGTGTGATGGTAACATTAGCTTTCTTTGCCGGCAAAGTTGTTTCCCTAGAACAACTGGTGGACTGGGTAAGTAAGTTTGCCATGGTGGCTTTACTAATCCTTGTTGCGTTGATTGCTATACCCATCTGGTTAGAATCCCGCCAAGTCAACCGGGTGACAGGTGAGTAGAAACAAACATCGTAATATTGAGGGGTGCAGGGTGGCAAGAAAAGCCCCACTCCCCACTGGTCACTTTTTAACTTCTACTTTGCACCGCCCAAATACGAGTTGGTAATCCCCAAACGTAAATAAAGCCTTCAGCAGCTTTGTGGTCAAATTGATCTTCGGATCCGTAGGTTGCCAAATCTGGGCTATAGAGTGAATGGTCACTCCAACGCCCAACTACAGTGGCGTTACCTTTAAAAAGTTTTACTCGTACAGTTCCCGAAACTCGTTCTTGTGTGGTTTGGATAAAAGCATCGAGTGCAGTTTTCAGTGGACTGTACCAAAGACCGTTATAAACAATTTGGGTGTAAGTTTCTTCTATACCTCGCTTGTAGTGGGTAACATCTGCTGTTAAAGTCAGGCTTTCTAAATCACGGTGTGCCTGAATTAACACTAACATTCCGGGTGATTCGTAAATTTCCCGGGATTTGATACCTACTAAGCGGTTTTCTATCATGTCGATCCGCCCAATACCATGATTTCCTGTTACCTGATTGAGTTGTTGAATTAGCTCAACAGGGTTTTTGGCTGTGCCGTTAAGGCTGGTGGGAATACCTCGTGTAAAACCAATTTCAATATACTCTGGTTGACTAGGGGTATCAGCCATGGCCTTGGTCATTTCGTAGATTTCTTCTGGCGGTTCAACTGTTGGATCTTCCAGTACACCGGCTTCAATACTACGACCAAGTAGGTTTTTATCAATACTGTAGGGGGAAGATTTCTTTACTGGTGAGGGGATACCAAATTTCTCTCCGTAAGCGATGGTTTCCTCTCGACTCATACCCCACTCTCTGGCTGGTGCAAGGATCTTAAGGTTGGGATTCAAAGCGGCACAGGCTACATCAAAGCGAACCTGGTCATTACCTTTACCTGTGCAGCCGTGAGCTATGGCATCGGCCCCGTATTCATGGGCAACTTCCACTAATATCTTGGCAATCAACGGACGAGCCAGGGCTGTTCCCAAGGGATATCGATTTTCGTAAAGGGCATTTGCTTGAACGGCGGCAAAGGCATAATCTTTAACAAAACTTTCTTTAACGTCAGCCACTAAGGACTCACTTGCACCGGATTTCAGGGCTTTTTTTCGGATTGGCTCTAATTCATCTCCTTGACCTAAATCCGCCGCGAGGGTAATTACTTCTTCTACACCCCACTCATTTTTTAGGTAGGGAATACAAACAGAGGTATCCACTCCCCCAGAATATGCCAAGACAACCTTTTTAGCGCGACCCATTGGTTTGATTTCTCCAGTTAGGAAAACAATGAATGAGTCATTATTATATGATATGTGGCAGAAATGTTGACTGTTGACTGTTGACTGTCCAAGTTGTGGGTCGGTGATACAAAATTTGAGCAATTAATGACTCTATATCTGGGTAAAACGCAAAAATTGTAAATTTTTATTGCAGGATTCAACACTTCTGGATATGTGGGTTGAAAACCTGATTTAAAAATTGCCCCTTAAAAATACGCTGAATATATTCTCGTTGATATTTAATTCGTTGTTATCTTTATCTCTGCCATAGTCGTACTGATTATTATTCCAGGATAAGTTAAGTATGGGACTGTCCTGATTTGTGCCAAATTTCAATTGCCCTGCCACACCATAGACAGAACGAGCAGGGTTTTCATTGATAGGATTATAGTAGGCTGATAATGCGAAATTCTTGCTAAATCGAATACCAACACCTGTAACCAGAATATTCTCAATGGAATCGGGTAAAACATCCCCAAAATAGTTAGTTATACCAAACCAAAAATCACTGATATTGGCCCTCGCTGCAAGTGTGATTGAATTCACAAAGTCATTGGGGCGAGTTTCTCGGTCAAAAGCATAATTAACTCCACTGGATATGACTAAATTACTATTGCGACTGAAGGGTATAACTTTAGCGACACTACCGCTTGCTTGACTGTAGTAATCAATATCTGGATTAACATAAGCGATTACACCTCCAGAAAAAGTCCATCTGTCGGGGGTTCTTTTCTTAAAATCTAAGCCTCCGTAAGCTTTAATTTCTTCTGCACCTATCACACCTGTATAATATCTGGTGGCTTGGTCTGTGGCGGTGAAATTTCCCGTGAAACTTACATGTGGCGCATATTTTATTTCTTCTCGGTATTTGTTAGTTGTGACATCATAAACTTCTTGATTTAAGTTAGTGGTGTAAACCTGAGTGTAAAAGTTGTCTAAATTGAAGGTGGAAAAATTTTGATTGTTAACGCTAGAAAAAAAACTTACATTAGAATCATACCCTCCTTCTCCACCACCCCCGGCTGCCACTGTCTGGGGGCCAATTTGTTGAAAACGACTACTAGCATTGGACTTGCGTTCAATAACCCGTGATGCCCCCAACCAAATACTGTTAAATGTAGCAGCAGGTACTTGTTGTAAACCTGTGGCTGTTTGTGGCATATTTTCCGCTCTGCCAAATCCCCCATGATAAGCAGTCAAACTATGGGCAGGAAGTCTGACATTATTAGCCGCTAAAAACAAATTGCTGTTAACATTAGGCTTAAAACCATTGGTCAAAGGTTTACCACCATTCTCAGGTGAAAGGGAATTATTTTTACTACTTGAGGTGAGTTTATTTTCTGAATCAGCAATATCAGGTATTATGTCGGGCAGAAAACTATATGCCACTTGCAAAGCTGTATTCAGTACAGTGTTATCATCATTTAAAATGAAATTAAATCCCTGGACTGTCCGACCAATAACAGCTTCTCGGTCATTAAGTTTGACAATTTGCCTAACTCGATAATAAGTTGTTGCGGGTGTATTTTCTATTTCTTCTATTCTGTCAATAGATGTTTTATTGCCATGACTATTGCCAACAAATGAACCTATATTTGGTAATAACAAATCTATACCAATTTCTTGGCCATTAACTCCAGATTGAAATCCTGGTTGCCTAATGGCGGCTAATGTTTCTGGTTGTACAACATCACCTACTTTTGCAGTTTGGACGATGCGAGTAGGTGTTAGGGTGTCGGGGTTTATCTCACTAAATTTTAAACCGGGAGTATATGTACATACTTGATCTGGAGTACTACCGGGAAAAAGACATGAAGCTGTCATGCTTAGTTGGATTTTTGTGCCGAGTATGGTTTGGGGTTCTTTAAAATCAACAGTAACTTCTCTGCTTTTTCTCAGGGTTTGCAGTTGTAAATATTCTGCTTTTTGGTCTAGGGTTAAAACATTATTTTTTGTTAGGTTCTCTTGGATTTGTCCGTTGATTTTGATAACTCCGTTAATGTCAAAGTCTGTATTTCGGGTATTACCAAAGTTAGTACCTACACTTAATTTTCTTTCGGTCAAATGATTAATTAATACACCATTTACTGGAATAGTAGTTATGGGAGTACGGATTTTTTTATCGTCAGCAATTCTAGGAGGAATAATATATTCTTCAGCTTGGGGTGGTTTTTCTGTTGGTGATTTTTGGTCAATATTTAACTCGTCGACTTCAAGCTGTAATCCTGGTGGTAGGTCTAGTGGATCTAATTGCTTAATATTAGACTGTACTTGACTAATTGTCTTGGGAATACAAGACTGAACTTGAGGATTAGTTTTTGCTAAATCGTTGACTGTGGTAAATTCTGGTTCTCCAGTGTTGCCGGGGGGACAAGATGGTAGGTGAGAATTAGTTGTGGATAAATCTGTTACTTGTGTTTTTTGAATCAAATTAGAGCCAGATGTTGGTAAAATCCTCTTAGCTCGCACATTAGCAATTAATGCAGAAGCATCTGCTAAAACATAAGCGCTTTTTTCTAATTCAGGGGTTGCGGATAATTTTAATTGGCTATGGTTAATTTGGTTTTCTATTTTCCATTTGTTTGCATATATCTCCGCACCTGCTGGTTTAGCAAAGAATATTGTTGTTGAACTTAATAAGAATACAAATACGAGGTTGAAGTTTTTGTAGGGAAGAGTTATGTTAAACATTTATGACAAACCTGCAATAAGTACCTGGTTAAATCAGACTTACTATGTATTGTTTCGTAAATTTTATTTGGAGTATTTGGAGTATTTGGAGTATTTTTAACTTACAAAAATTACACCACTTTGCGGTGTAGTCAGGTACACTATTGGCGGGCAGTATGCGCAGCCCACAAAGGTTTCATGATTATGATTTGTACTTTATAGGAACGAAATATGCTGTATGTGATTGATTACTTGATGAAATGTGGTAGAGACACACGCTAACCATGTCTCTAACCAATAAACATAAAAATGTAGGTTGAAAACCATCTGAAGATTATCAGGTCGGACATTAGGTGTGGCTCAGTTTACACTGCACCAGATGCTCCGACGGATTTTTCAACAATACAAAATCTAAAACCCAGTTTCAACAGATCCGATGGGGATTAGTGTCTGTGTGGAGGTACCAATAAAGTTAGCTTGCTCAGTTTCTAAAGCAGGGTCTTCACTACCTGTGATAGTGACATTGTTGTAAATTTCTTCTTCAAATTGGTCAGCAGTTTCGAATACATAAGATCCACTATCGCTGATTAATTCAATTACTCCAGCGCTTCCTAAAGCAGCAGCGGAGACAAGACCCGCATTGCTAGTAGCTTTGGCGGCTGCATCATTTTTACCTACAGCTCCTGCTGCAGCCATTTCGGTTACTGAACCATCTGCGTCAAGGGTAACTGCTACAGCTCCCGCAACACCGCCATCACCTGCAGAAGCTACAGAACCGAAGCCAAATACACTAGCGGAAACTGCAACTAATGCGATCGCTAATTTTTTGTTGAATTTCATAGACTTGCATTCCTATTATTGAAACTTCAATGTACTGGTGATCTACGCATTTCCATATCTGTGCTGGGATGAATTTCAATATTTCAGTTACTGTTAGCTCCAATAAGACTATCAACACATACTGTTGACTTTTAGGTGTGGACACTCTTAAGTATCTGAATCTGAATTGAAAAACATTATAATCCAACAATAATCAGATTAAGTTTAGATTAAAACTTGCAGTGCGTAAATCTTGTAACAGGGTTATATTACTTAAAAACAATTACTTAGTCAAGCGGTTCAAAATTAATTTGAAATAACCGTTTTTTGATGGTAAAAATATATATTCTTAACTTTATCTTAAAGTAAAAATAAACGGAATTTCTTAAATTTTTACTAACTCAAATTAAACTTGACTAAATCAATGCTTTTCTTAGCCAGGTATTGTTTCCCAATTAATTTAAAAATGATTTACCGAAAAAATAGTTGTATTTGTGGTTTTTTATTAGAGAAACTGTCATTGTTCTCTACAGCATTTATCTGGTTAGTATAGGTATTAAAAACTCGAGGGTTTTTAAAAGCAATTTAAGTTGAAAATGTATAAATAATTTATAAAGACTAAGGGATATTAAATGTTGACTGTTGACTGTCCAAGTTGTGCGTCAGTGATACAAAGCAATTAATGACTTTATTCTTAATAGACAATGAACTTTATCTGGGTAAAAGGCAAAAATTTTAAAGTTTTATTGCAGGATTTAATACTTCTGATATTTAAAGATACAAGATGTGTTTTTTGCAAAGTTTAATAAAAGGTAAAATAAAGAATAAGAAATAGTTAAAATTCCCCTGTGAATAAAAAGACCCCCAACTTTTTTTCAGGAAGTCAAGGGTCTTTACTTACAAGTTATTGGATAGGAAAATTACTTGAATTTTCGAGGTTAAACACAGACAACGACAAATAATGACAGGTGATGTATGGTTATTAACTAGCACATGGAGAATTAAGCGCCAATAATACCACCGTCTTCACGGGTAATCATCACTACTCCAGAACGTGGACGACCAGAAGGACCATAACCTTGATCGTGAGGCCAGTTACCACGCAAGGTGGGATTTTCAGTGGTTCCACCATCATTTGGATGCTGGATGTTGACAAACATGGTTCTACCATCTGGGGTAGTGATTACACCTGTTACCTCGCAGTCGGTTGGACTGGTAAGGAAGCGTTTAATTTCTTTGGGATTGTTGGGGTTGGCACAGGACATAGAGTTACCACCAATGTTTTGCCAGTCACCAAGACCATCCCCCGCTTGGTCGGTTTGAATCCAGAGACGGCCGAACTCGTCAAACCAAAGACCATCTGGTGCGCCAAGGTCGTCACCGTTAATATTGCCTTTATGATTTGCATCGGCATCGAGTTTGTCACCACACTCAACAAAAATATCCCAATCGAAGGTGGTAGCTGTGACTGTGCGTCCAGTTTCACGCCAACGAATGATGTGACCGTAACGGTTATCTCGGCGTGGGTTAGCACCATCAACAGGAGGACGTGCGCTACCACCTCTGGTGGAACCGTCAACGGCGTTCACAGATGCTGGTGTTGTTCCGCGACGACTGTTGTTGGTCAAGGTACAGTAGACTTCAATTTCATTGAATCCGCCAATACGAGGACGCACAGCAGTCCATTCGGGACGATCCATCATGGTTGCGCCCACTCTATCCGCAGCTTGTCTTGTTTTAATTAACACCTCAGCTTGGCTGTTAAAACCGTTTTCTGGTGTTAAACCATTCTGACCGTAGACTAAAGGTAGCCACTCGCCGGTGCCGTTGTCGTTGAACTTAGCAACGTACAAGGTACCGTTGTCCAGTAAGTTACGGTTAGCATTACGAACTCTGGGATTAAAGGGTTGAGAGCAAACAAACTTATAGATATATTCGTTGCGCTCGTCATCACCCATGTACAAACCTAGACGGTTGTTGTCATCGAGGACATATTGAACGCTTTCGTGCTTAGAGCGACCCAGGGCAGTGCGCTTAACGGGTTTACTTTCGGGGTCGTAGGGGTCAATCTCCACTACCCAGCCAAACAAATTAGGCTCAAGGGGATTGGTGCTGGCATCAAAACGTGGATCAACTTCATGCCAGCGATAACCGAAACCTGTTGCAGAAACACCGTATCGGTTTTGTTGTGATCTAACTTCTGGTTCTGTGGGTCCTTGGGGATCACCAAGGTAGCCAAAGTAGCCGTTCCAGTTTTCTTCACAAGTTAGGTAAGTACCCCAGGGAGTGTAACCGTGGGCGCAGTTGTTGAGTGTACCATAAGCGGTGTAGCCGTCGTTTACCCCGATTTCAAAGGAACCTTCGGGTGTGATATCAAATTTCTTGGACTTCACAAACGCACTACCTGCAACAGGCCCAGAAATTTGCATTTCCGTGTTAACTGTGATGCGACGACCATACTGAGAATCGCGATTTACACTCCAGTGATTACGAAATCTATCTTTGGATATCTCAAGGACAGATACGCCGTGAGCAGCTTGAGATTTACGTACTTTCTGAATTGTTACTTCAGTCAAACCGTCGGGATGAAGAAACTGTTCTTGGGTGTACTCATGATTGACGCAGAGTATGCCCCGATTGTATCTTGAGGGTTCCTTAGCTCTTCTGCTTCTGGATGACTGAGAGAAAAACTGCAATCCAGGAACAGGGAAAAAGTGCATACCATCATTGTTCATCCCGAATTGTTGTTCCTGTGCAGCAGCATCCTGGGAAGCGTCTGGTAACCAGTTAGGGGCACCGGGCATGATGGGATCTCCCCAAGCAACTAATACTTCGGCTTTGTAGCCTTGGGGAACAGTGACAAGATTCTTCTCTAGTACTCCCGTGGCTGGGTTGAGCCGATTTGGCGGAACAGACTCGAAGCCCATACCACCAAATCCCAGTCCTGGGGGAACCGTAGCTGCAGCCACAGTTTGAACTAAGCCACTGATGGTAAAATCTCCCAATACAGTTGCTGCTGAAGCACCTACAGCCGTCATTACGAAGCGTCTGCGCTTCATACCTACGCGGCCAATTACGTCAAGAATTGATTCGTTACTTGATGGATTAAGGGTTATATTGTTCTTCGGATGAAGGCGACCTTTCATTTATAGGTACTCCGTTTAGTGTTTAGAAAGTTGCTATCTAGTGAATTTTTGACTGACAGGAGCAATATCCTAACTCAAGAAAATTTTCTTAATTCTTCTACAGCCACTTCCCTGTAGTTAATATCAGGTTGAGGCTGACCGTTATTGCTCACGCAGGTAAAAATTATTAAGTCAATTTCAATTTAAGTAAAAAGTATTAATATCAGGTTATATATTGATTAATTTCAATTTATCTACGGATATTTTTTTTGCTTAAATGGTATTTATTGCTATAAATCTTTGACTTTTAAGAGTATATTTTCTCATTTATATCTGGACTAAATCTTTTTTAAGTGGCTATTGCAGGTTTTGTATACTGATTTTTGCTAGTGTTTAATAAAATTTATTTTCAATAAATTATTTAAGTTATTTTGAAAACAACGAGAAATGTTGACTGTTGACTGTTGACTGTTCAAGTTGTGCGTGGGTGATACAAAATTTGAGCAATTAATGACTCTGTTCTTAAGAGACAATGAACTTTATCTGGGTAAGCTGAACGGTCTTTATTCACCTGGTACTGTCAGCCTTTTTACCTATTTGGTGACCAAATTTAGATCAGGAACAGTGTTCAGCCTTCTGTTGTCCTATTCTGGAGATGGGTAATATTGTTGTGGGTGAGACTGTGTTTTTCAGTGTTGTTATACCAACTTACAATCGCCAGCCGATTTTAGAAAAGTGCCTCCGGGCTTTGGAGGTGCAGAAGTTGAGGGTATCAAGTTCAGTAACTGACTACGAAATTGTCTTGGTAGATGATGGTTCTACTGATGGCACCTTAGAGTGGCTGGTGGCACATGAGGAAGAATTTCCCCACGTGCGATGGTTTGAGCAAGACCACGCGGGGCCTGCTGCTGCTCGTAATTTGGGAGTAGAGAAAGCACTGGGACAGATAATTATCTTTATCGATAGTGATTTGGTGGTGCTGAACAATTTCCTGGAAGCTCATGGAGAGGCCTTGGTACAGGGACGGAAAAAGTTGGGTGGGGATGGCTTTTTCACCTATGGTGCGGTTATCAACACTTGTAATTTTGATGACCCCACGGCGGAGCCTTATAAAATCACCGATTTTTCCGCAGCTTTTTTTGCCACGGGTAATGTTGCTATACCCAAACATTGGCTGGAAAAAGCAGGGCTGTTTGATAACAGTTTCCAACTTTATGGCTGGGAAGACTTAGAATTAGGTGTCAGACTGAAAAAACTGGGACTGCAACTAATTAAATGTCCAGCAGCTGTTGGCTACCACTGGCATCCACCATTTAGCTTAGAACAAATTCCCTGTTTAATTGACAAAGAAATTCAACGGGGTCGCATGGGTGTTTTGTTTTATCAAAAGCATCCCTGTTGGGAGGTGCGAATGATGATTCAAATGACTTGGTTGCATCGTTTACTTTGGGGTATTCTCTCACTCAATGGCGCACTTAATGAGCGGACAATGGCTCCCTTGTTGCAATGGCTGATTAATTCAGGTAAACCGCAGTTGGCGTTGGAAGTTGCTCGCATTTTCCTGAACTGGTACAATGTCCAGGGAGTTTATTCTTTTTATAAGCAGCTAAGTTAATTGATAATTAATTGTTGTATTTGACCAGAGACTTGAATGTATGTGGTTGCTCGCAGAAGTGTTAAACCATGGAATAAAAATTTACAATTTTTGCGTTTTACCCAGATAAAGTTCATTGTCTATTAGGAATAGAGTCATTAATTGCTCAAGTTTTGTATCACCGACCCATAACTTGGACAGTCAACAGTCAACATTTCTGAGAAGAAATATATCATCTCAAGTTTTGCGGGGTGAAATTTGTTGTGATATACTAGAAAAGTTGTCTAATCTCGCACATCCAGTAATTCGGGTGTTTCCTAATGAGGAAATACAACTGGGTGGAGGATTAACCCGAATTGGAGTAAAAAAATATGCCAGTAGTTTCATTGGCTCAAATGATGGAGTCTGGGGTACACTTCGGGCATCAAACCCGACGTTGGAACCCAAAAATGTCTCAGTATATTTATACTGCGCGCAATGGCGTACATATCATTGATTTGGTGCAAACTGCCCAGTTAATGGAAAATGCTTATGCCTATATGCGATCGCAGTCTGAGCAAGGTAAAAAATTCCTCTTTGTTGGTACGAAGCGCCAAGCGGCTGGGATCATAGCCCAAGAAGCTGCACGTTGTGGTTCTCACTACATTAACCAGCGTTGGTTGGGTGGAATGCTGACTAATTGGGCTACCATTAAGACCAGAGCGGATCGCCTGAAAGATTTGGAACGACGGGAAGAAAGCGGGGCATTGGATTTATTGCCGAAAAAAGAAGCTTCCATGTTGCGTCGAGAAATGGTGAAGCTCCAAAAGTACCTGGGTGGGATTAAGAATATGCGGAAAGTCCCGGATGTGGTGGTGATTGTAGACCAACGGCGGGAATATAATGCAGTTCAAGAATGCCAAAAACTGGGACTGCCAATTGTGTCTATGCTAGATACAAACTGTGATCCAGATGTAGTAGACATACCCATTCCAGCCAATGATGATGCTATCAGATCGATTAAGTTGATAGTTGGCAAACTGGCGGATGCGATTTACGAAGGTCGTCACGGTCAATTGGAGGCTGAGGACGAAGAGGAAGATTATGATGATACTGAGTATGATTACGATGAAGATGAAGATTTAGACGCGTCCGTTGATGATTCCAATTCGGATGAATAGGTGGAACCGTTGAGTATGGAGACTAAAGAGCTCACGCTTCATACTAAATTCTTCTGATTTCATACTTGATTGCTTTTTCTTCACCAGCCCTGAGTAAGATAGAAATACTCAACACCCGTGAGCAATTACAACTCAAGGTCAAATTAGGAATTGAGGCAACATGGCGGAAATATCTGCAAAAGTCGTCCAAGAGCTACGCCAAAAAACTGGTGCAGGCATGATGGACTGCAAAAAAGCCCTGAAAGAAACTGAAGGCGACATAGAAAAAGCTATAGATTGGCTGCGACAAAAAGGGATTGCTTCCGCAGGTAAGAAAAGCGATCGCATTGCGGCAGAAGGTCTAATAGACACCTACGTTCAACCCGGTGGTGGAGTTGGTGTGCTGATAGAAATTAATTGCCAAACCGATTTTGTTGCCCGTAACGAAGCTTTTAAAGGTTTAGCTAAGAACCTAGCCCAACAAGCAGCCACGGCTGATAGTGTTGAGTCCTTGTTGGCTCAACCCTACATTGAAGACAAAAGTGTCACTGTAGATCACTTCATCAAGCAAACCATGGCCCAGCTTGGTGAAAATATCCAGGTGCGTCGCTTTATCAATTTTGCTCTTTTAGAAGGGGAACAAGGTATTGTAGATAGCTACATTCACACTGGTGGTCGAGTTGGTGTTTTAGTACAACTTAATGCCAAAACTGAGTCAGCAGCTGAGAATGAAGAGTTTCAAACATTGGCGAAGAATACAGCAATGCAAGTTGCAGCTTGTCCCAACATCGAGTATGTCAGTGTAGACGAAATCCCCGAGGAAATTGCTCAAAAAGAAAAAGAAATTGAAATGGGGCGGGACGATTTAGCTAACAAACCAGATAACATCAAAGAGAAAATTGTTCAGGGACGAATTGAAAAACGCCTGAAAGAATTGACTTTGTTGGATCAGCCTTTTATTCGCGACCAAAGTATTTCTGTGGAAGAATTGGTAAAACAAGTTAAAGGCAAACTAGGTGAGGAGGTCAAAGTAACTCGCTTTGTTCGCTATATCCTCGGTGAAGGTATTGAGAAGCAAGAAAGTAATTTTGCCGAAGAAGTTGCTGCACAAATGGGTGCTAAGTAACTTTAGTTAGAAGTTAAGAGTTGCCTTTGTAACTTATTACTTGTGTGCTCACAGGTCAGTGGCAATTAACTGGCCTGTGTTTTTTAGTGAGTATTATGGTAGGAGGAAATGAAGAACCAGGGACAAATCAAAAGATAAATACACTTGTACCATAATAAAATATGGCAGATGCCACTATACCCTATCACATGGGCAATCAATAAGAAAAGATATGGCGAGATCAATTGAGCTAATTGAACAGGATATTGCAGTGTTACAAGAAGCGATGGGAGCCATCGCTGTAGAACTCCACAATGCCTATGCCGATTATTTAAGCACATTGGGCCAAGCCTTGGGGAAACAGTTGATTCTGGCAAGTTACCATTTGTGCACCCAAGGGTATCCTGAAAAATTTCTCAGGTTATCCCTGAATCAGCGCCAAAAATTGCAACAAGCTATTCGCAAACTAGGTCAAGGGGGGGCTGAGTTACTACTTTCTTATATTCAAGGTGAAGGAGATAAGAAAGAAGAACATAAGGAGGATGAGGAAGTAACATATGTGTCGGAGGTGTCGGAGGTCAATTCACCATTAAAAAGTTTCTCCCCGAATTTTTCCAACCCGGTTGAATTGGGAAAATGGCAGCAGAATCTGGAAAATTTACTGCAAGAACTACTGAAAAATGTCTCCCGGGATGCTAATGTTTTGTTACAAAAGGCTGGTATCTTACCCAAGAAATTACCAGAACCGATTTTAGAAGCAGCGGCAACTGTGTCAGAAGCATCTGCTGAAGTGATGCCGGGGCCACCCAATCTCTTAAACTTGGTATTGGAAATTGAAAATGAAAAAGATTTAGAAAACCCTAAAATCACACAGATTATGGCCATTAACCTAAGATTGGGGGAAATTGAATTTGCCGACACAAAACTCTCATGTGAGCGGAGGCAAATTCGCCATATTTTAGTTCAGCTCAACAAGATAGGGCGAGATTATCAAAAAAAGCAACGAGAACGTTCAGTTGCTGAAGCTGAATCTGCATGGCGGGCAAGTTGGTTTGAATAAAGTGCTGAGTCAGTAGTGACCGTAGTCAAAAGCCAAAAGTCAAAAAACTATACCTTCTTGAATTACCAATTGACTAATGACCAATGACCCATGAGCAATAACCAATGACTAATGACAAACCAGATTGGGTAAGATTGCACAAAGCTTTGGCAATAGAAGCAGACAAAGGCTTTACGGATTTAATGGGGAAACAATACCGCTTCAGCGAATTTCTCTGCTTGACTTTTGGGAAATTCCCCACAGATGTGTCCCCATTGGAGCGTGGCCGTTGGCAAGAACTAGCAGCTAAATTTGCTAGTTATCCCCATCTGGAACAGTCACAAAGACAGCATTTAGTAGCTGAGACTCGCAGGTATATCTACCAACTACAGCAAGAACCAAAACAAAGTGGTAAGGAGAAAGAACAGATACACCAACGCCAAAAGTCTCAACCTAAATCGCCAATTGTGGCAGAAGTCAACCGGAGATTAGCGCCAAACATTGAGCAAAAACTCAGGGATTTGCCAGAAATAGGCATTGTCAAGGCTGAGAAATTAGCGGCGTTAAATTTGTACACTGTGCGGGATTTGCTTTTTTACTATCCCCGTGACCATATTGATTATGGCCGTCAGGTTAATATCGGGGAGTTACAGGGGGGTCAAACAGTGACAATCATTGCCAAGGTGAAGCGTTGTAACTGTTTTACTAGCCCCAAAAATAAGAAATTATCGATTTTAGAGCTAATAGTTAAAGATAATACGGGTCAAATTAAAATTAGTCGCTTTTGCGCCGGGGCTCGTTTTGCTAGTCGTGGTTGGCAAGAAAGTTTAAAACGCCGTTACCCAGTGGGTAGTATTTTGGCGGCTTGTGGGCTAGTGAAACAAAGTAAGTATGGCTTGACTGTGGATAACCCGGAACTTGAGGTGTTAGCACATCCAGGAGATACCATTGATTCCTTGACTATTGGTCGGGTTGTGCCAATTTATGCCCTAACAGAGGGTTTAATGGCAAGTACGGTGAGGGAGGCGGTAAGGGCTGCTTTGCCAGCTACAGTTCACCTTAAGGATCCTTTGCCTGGAGGGTTGCGGGAAAAGTATGGTTTGATGGAGTTAAAGGATGCCATTGCCAATATTCATTTTCCTGATGATAGTGCTAGTTTACAACTTGCCCGTCGCCGCCTAGTTTTTGATGAATTTTTTTATCTACAACTCGGTTTGTTACAACGTCAGCAGCAAGCCAAGGTGATGCAAACCAGTGCTATTCTTGCCCCTAAAGGTCAGCTCATTGAAAAGTTCTCGGAAATTCTGCCTTTTCAACTCACTAACGCACAGCAACGAGTAGTTAACGATATTCTCAATGACTTGGCAAAATCCACGCCGATGAATCGTCTCATACAGGGGGATGTGGGTTCGGGTAAAACTGTGGTGGCGGTGATTGCAATCTTAGCGGCTATTCAATCTGGCTATCAAGGAGCTTTAATGGCTCCAACGGAAGTTTTAGCAGAACAGCATTACCGCAAGTTAGTGAGTTGGTTTAATTTGTTGCATTTACCAGTGGAATTACTGACAGGTTCTACTAAAATCGCCAAACGGCGAGAAATTTATTCTCAGCTAGAAACCGGTGAATTACCTTTGTTGGTGGGAACTCACGCCTTAATTCAAAACACTGTAAATTTTCACCAATTGGGGTTAGTGGTAATTGATGAACAACATCGTTTTGGAGTGAAACAAAGGGCGCTGTTACAGCAAAAAGGCAACCAACCCCATGTATTAACTATGACTGCTACCCCCATTCCTCGCACATTGGCATTAACAATACATGGGGATATGAATGTGAGCCAGATTGATGAGTTACCACCGGGACGACAAAAAATTCAAACTACTGTATTGACAGGTCACCAACGTACTGAGGCTTACGACTTGATAAGTCGGGAAATTGCCCAGGGAAGGCAAGTTTATATAGTTTTACCTTTGGTGGAAGAATCAGAAAAATTGGACTTGCGCTCCGCTGTGGAAGAACATCAAAAGCTACAAGAAACGGTGTTTCCAGAGTTTCGAGTGGGATTGTTGCATGGTCGCATGAGTTCCGCCGATAAGGATGAAGCCATTAGCAAATTCCGCCATAATCATACGCAAATATTGGTTTCTACCACCGTTGTAGAAGTGGGTGTAGATGTACCTAATGCAACTGTAATGCTTATTGAAAATGCTGAAAGATTCGGCTTATCACAACTGCACCAATTACGAGGGCGTGTTGGTCGTGGTGCGGCGAAATCTTACTGTTTGTTGATGAGCAGTTCTAGAAGTCCTGATGCTCAACAACGGCTGAAGGTTTTGGAACAATCTCAGGATGGCTTTTTTATTTCGGAAATGGATATGCGGTTTCGTGGCCCTGGGGAGGTGCTGGGAACTCGTCAATCAGGTATGCCAGATTTTACTTTAGCGAGTTTGGTGGATGATGAGGAGGTTTTACTATTAGCCAGACAGGCTGCGGAGAAGGTAATAGAAATAGATGGAACTCTGGAGCGTTGGTCTTTGATGAAGGCTGAATTAAGGTATCGTTATGAACGGTTAATGGGTGGGGCAATTTTGACTTGATTTATAAATCAAGCACTGTGGGGAGTTGGGGGTTCTAGTGGATCCGAGTGTGGGACTTCCTGGGTAATGTATTTGGTAAGCCAACGGCTTGTTCTAAGGCGTTATACAGCACTTTCCGGCGTGGTGACATACAGTATTGGCGGGGAAGATGCCGACCCTACAGGGGAAGGAATACTTCTATTGAAGAAGTCACGTACATTATATTAGTAATATCCGATACATTTGTTTTCCAGGATTAGTTATGCCTCAGGGGAGGGTGAGGGAAAAAATGGTGGGATCGCTTGCTGTATTCTTCACAGTTTGTTACAAAAGTATAAAGAACTTCTAGAAATCCAAAACTACATGTTCGGCGGACTTACTGGTTTAAAAGATTCTCAAGGTACAGATTGGGGAGAGCAAATGCTCAACACAGTGGCCAGCCAAACCATTCGCCACTTGTTTACCCGAAGCGAGTCAGTAGAAGTCTTGGTGCGCTGCTATCCCTCCAGCAAACTTTTGCAAGGCAGCATTGACAGCTTCAAAATGAGCGGTCGAGGCTTGGTGATTCGCAAAGATTTCTTGGTGGAGGAAATGTCCTTTGAAACCGATGCAGTTAGCATTGATTTCGGTGGTGTTTTGACTGGCAAGCTAAATCTCAAACAACCCACCCAAGCTATCGCTAACGTCATCTTATCAGAGGCAGGTATTAACCAAGCCTTCAATGCCAAGCTGGTGACACAGCACCTGGTTAACCTCACCTTACCTTCCTTGATGGCAATATCTGGCGGTGAACCAGTTTCCTTTACCGATATTCAAGTAGAACTGCTGACAGAAAATCGCCTGCGGATTTTAGCTAAGGCGGATTTAAACAATGGCGAACTCATACCACTGACTATGGTAATGACTGTGGCTGTGGAACGACGGCGGCGGATATCTTTTAAAAATCCCCAAGTTGAGCTAGATAAAGTGTCTGAACCACAACGGGAATTGTCTCAAAAATTGAGTATGGCTCTGGCGGAAATTTTAGATAATATGGTTGACTTGGATCGTTTTGACCTTGATGGTGTGAAAATGCGGCTCAATCGTTTAGAAACTGAAGGTAAAAAATTAATTTTCAGTGGATATGCTGAAATAGAACGTATTCCTCGTAACTCATAAGTTTGCAAGCCTTGCCTTGGCTGTGAAGGAGCACCGACGTAAAACGTCGGTGGATATTCTAACGTCCAACACCTAGATATTGGAAACCGGACCTGAGCATATTTTCAGGATCTAGGAAGTTGCGACCATCTATAATCACTGGATGGTTCATTAATTTTGCCATCTTGGTGTAGTTTAAACTGCCGAACTGCTGCCATTCAGTTACCAATACTAAAGCGTCGCAGCCATCGGCCAGCCTTTCTGCATCGGTTTCTACCACTACTCCGGTCAGACCATGACGTAGACCTGTTTGGGAAACAATGGGGTCGTAGGCTTTGACTTTGGCTCCTAGTCGATTGAGCTGCTCAATTAAGCTCAGTGCTGGAGCATCTCGCATATCATCGGTATCAGGCTTGAAGGTCAAACCTAGAAGTCCGATGGTTTTACCTTTGAGAATTTTGAGGACTTGTTGCAGTTTTTCCAAGGCAATTAGGCGCTGACGCTGGTTGACGCTGACGGCAGCTTTCATAATTTGGGCATCATAGCCATAGTCATCAGCAGTGTGAATGAGTGCGGAGACATCTTTTGGGAAGCAGGAACCACCCCAACCGATACCAGCGTTTAAAAACTTGTTACCAATGCGGGAATCTAAACCAATACCTTTTGCTACTTGGGTGACATCAGCACCGACGCGATCGCAAATGTTAGCGACCTCATTGATAAAACTAATTTTGGTTGCTAAAAAGGCATTGGCGGCGTATTTAATCATTTCTGCGGAACTTAGGTCTGTACATAGTACAGGTACTGGTGGTAGAGATGGGTCAGCAGCATATTTACGTTCCACAATGGGAGCATACAGTTCTTTCATCAAGGCGATGGCTTTTTGACTATTGCCTCCTAGGACGATACGGTCAGGGTTAAAGGTGTCGTACACTGCGGAACCTTCACGCAAAAACTCTGGATTGCTGACAACATCAAATTCAGCTAAATCTTCAGGTAATTTTTCATCACTCGTTACTTCACCTGCGGTTACAAGTGTTTTGTGACGTTCGGCAATGCCATCTAAAACAATCATGCGTACCCAGTCACCAGAACCAATGGGTACTGTGGATTTGTTGACAATTACCTTATAACCACTGTTGAGATTTTCTCCAATACCACGAGCCACAGCTTCCACATAACGAGTATCGCTTTCCCCAGTGGGTAAAGGTGGTGTTCCCACAGCAATAAACAAAACTTCCCCGTGGGCAACTCCTGCGGCTATATCTGTGGTGAAATGAATTTTCTCAGATTGGATGGCAGAATGCATAATTTCTGAGAGTCCCGGCTCAAAAATTGGGGACTGCCCAGATTTCATTAATTTAACTTTTTCTTCATTATTATCTACGCAAATTACATCATGGCCGACATGAGCCAAGGAAGCGCCTGTTACCAAACCAACGTAACCAGTACCAATTACGCAAACACGCATGTAGTTTAACTCCTCGCTTTTTTAAAGATTTGTCAAATATGACAATTTTATACTAAGGGTTCTATCAGTAGCTCAAGTACAAACTAATAGATTTAACCTATGGGGAGGTTCGGAACATTGATGAACATTGCCACAGAGCCTAAAGTTTAAGTATCCCTTGTTATACGATTACGAAAATCTTCTACTGTGAGTTTTAACCCTTCTTGTAGCGGGATGGTAGGTTCCCAATTTAACAAGGTTTTAGCTTTAGTAATGTCTGGCTGACGACGACGGGGATCATCAGAAGGTAGTGGTTGAAAGTTAATTTTTGCGTCTGGGTTGACCATTTTTTGTACAGCTTCTGCTAATTCTAAAATCGTGTATTCCCCAGGATTTCCCAAATTTACTGGGCCAATATAATCGCTGTCCATCAGGCGGATAAATCCTTCTACTAAGTCAGAAACGTAACAGAAGCTGCGAGTTTGTGAACCATCGCCATAGACAGTTAAAGGATTACCTTGTAAGGCTTGAACAATGAAATTACTTACTACCCGACCATCGTTTTCTAGCATTCTCGGCCCGTAGGTATTAAAAATCCGCGCGACGCGGATATCAACTTTATTTTGTCTGTAGTAATCAAATGCTAAAGTTTCAGCAATGCGTTTACCTTCGTCGTAACATGAACGTATGCCTATGGGATTAACGCTACCTCGATACTCTTCTGTTTGGGGATGAACTTCAGGGTCGCCATAAACTTCGCTGGTGGAGGCCAAAAAAAACCTAGCCTTAACGCGTTTAGCTAGTCCCAACATATTTAGTGTCCCCATAACGTTGGTTTTAACTGTTTTAACTGGGTTGTACTGGTAATGTACAGGAGAGGCTGGACAGGCTAAGTGATAAATTTGATCCACTTCTAAGCGAATTGGCTCTGTGATGTCATGACGGATGAGTTCAAAATATGGATTATTGATCCATTTGAGGATATTACGCTTATCACCTGTGTAAAAATTGTCTAAACAAATTACATCATGTCCTGCGGGTATTAATCTATCAATAAGATGAGAACCAATAAATCCTGCGCCACCAGTTACTAAAATTCTCATAGTTTCCCAACTTTCTAATTACTTTTACTTACTTGGCAACTTGTTCTTTAGAATAGTACTCTATCCTGATGGAAAAATACAGCAGGAACACATGTAACTAAACCAAAAGTTTAGCTTATAGGTAATTTTGTCAAGTGTAAACTTATTGGATTGATAACTTAATAGTGGAAAAGGAGACGGCGGCTAAAGCCCGGGGTGTCCCTTTTCATCCTTTGTGTAAAGCACGAAGTACCCAACTACGTTGGTCTTTTTCAGGGGCTTTCACCCTCCCGCTCAAGTATGGTAGTGTTTGAGTTTTGCTTTGTTGTGGTTCTCCTAACATGACGATGGAGCAGGTAAGTTCCCCGGCTAATTGGGTTGTGACATCACTAACAGCTAACCCACTGGGATTTGTACGATTAGGTATAAAAGGTAACACTACTAAGTCATATAATCGTGCTGCTTGTAAGATTGCTTGGGTAGCATTTTCATGGGGAATAACTTGAATTTCCGGGGGATTGGATAAACCTAACTGAGATATTAATAGGGCGAGGTGCGATCGCCTGGCTGCGATTTTCTGGGAACTGCTGCGGCGATTTCTATGGGAACGATGAGATTCACTGATGCATACATTAAGTACGGTAACTTGGGCTTGATTAGCCTCAGCGAGCATTTGGGCAAATTGTACAGGTAGCAATGATGATGGTGTTAAATTTTCTAAAGGTACTAAGATGCGTTGAATTTTTTTTGGTGAGTCCATCAGACGTGTCACCGCCACTGGACAGTGGGATGCCCATAGGACATGATCAATTACATTGCCAAATAAACGGGCTTTGAACCCGGTGCGTTTACCCCAACCCATAATAATTAAATTCGCCTTTTGCTCCCGGGCTGCTCTAGTAATACCTAGAGCAAAGGCATCATCAATTCGCAGCAATGGTTCTGCTTCTACACCCAACAATCGACTTTGTGCTGTAGCTTTTGCCAATAACCTTTCACTTCGCACTAGAGAAGCTTCTAAATGTGGTGCATCCATCTGAGCCGCAGCGGTGGCGATGGCTAACGGCACAATTTTTCCTTTGGGTTGATTTGCCAATAATAATCCAGCGATTTCAATTAAATACTGCTGAGTTTGAGGATTATAGACAGGTACAACTATAGTCCAAGGATTGTGTTTTTCTTCTGTTTGCTGGTCAGATAAAATTGGGGCTTTTGGTTCTGGAACTGCTGTGGTTTCCACAGCAAGGGCTGTGTGACGGGTGATCCATATTCCCAAGATGGAGGTAATGAAGGTGATTACACAGACAGTGTTTAATATTGATTGTGGGAGCAATCCAGCCCGATACCCCACTAAAGTTCCTGCTAAAGTTGTGCCCATTTGTGGTAGCGATAGGGACCACATAGCCAGTATTTCTGACCAATTGTAGTGGTAAAGAACTTTTGTGAATAAAACCGCCATGAATTTGCCGAAAATTAAACTGACTAGGAGCACAAGAGTTAATTGCAGGGTGTCAATGGTGCTCATGAAGGCAGTCAGGTCAATCATCAAGCCAAAATTAATTAAGAAAATGGGAATAAATAGCACAGTGCCAATAAATACTACCTTTTCCCTCACGGGCCCTTCACCCAGGGCTTCGTTTACTGCCAAACCTGCTAAAAAGGCTCCAACAATTGTTTCTACGCCAATAAATTGAGCGCCTACTGCTGCTAGAAATAGGGCAAGTAGGGCAAATAAGAACTTGTTGCCATCTTCGTCTCCAAATCGCCGGAAAAACTCTTTTCCACCCCAAGGAAATACCACCAAAATGATTGTTGTGTACAAAATCAACTTGAGCAATAGGGGAATTAATTGAGTGAAGCTGAATAATCCGGTGTTACCAGTAGCTACACAAACAGCTAATATTAGTACGGCGCTGACATTAGTAAAAATCGTAGCACCCATTGTGATGGTGATTGCTTCATTATTCACCACCCCCAGACGAGTGATCATGGGATATGCCAAAAGAGTATAGGAAGCCAACAACGAGCCAATTAAAATCGAAGCATTCCAGCCAAGATGAAAAGTTTGCGCTGCTAGGGTTCCCATAACTAAAGAGAAACTAAAGGTGAGGATGCCAAATCCTAGGGAGCGTTGTTTGCAGCGGCGGAAATGCTTGATTTCTACTTCTAAACCTGATACAAACATCAAATAAAGTAGGCCAATGTCTGACAGGAGGTTAATGATCTGGGATTGTGTGTCAAACAAATTCCAGCCTGATGGACCTAGTAATACCCCAGAAAACACTAGGCCGATTAATCCTGGGAGTTTCAGCCGCTCAAACAGGATGGGTACAACTAATATGACCACCACCAAAACAGCAAAGGTCACAATTGGTTCCTCTCCCATAACTTGAGCAGTTGGTTCGGTGACCAGAAATTGTGATATTAATTCCATAGATTGGACTTTAATGGGGGACAATGAAGTTGCAATTACCTACAAGGAAATCGATTAAAAAAAAGATTCATAAGCGTAAGAGCCACCCTGAGGAAAAATCTACAAATTGTTATTTAAAGTACTTAGGTAGTTTTGTAACAATTAACTACCTATGGATGGATTTGACTTAAAATAAACCGCAGGCGATCGTAGTCATCTTTTAACAAAAGGCTGAGGGTACGGCCAGCTTTGATGAGCCATTGTCGGTCAGCTTTGCGTAGCTGGTAGACATGGCGGATGGCGGCGGCGGTTAATGCCTCTACTTGGGCGGCATTTACACAAAGCAATGTCCGCAAAAAATCTAGTTCTTCAGTGAATCTGATGATTGCTTCTGGTTCACATTGATAAACAGCTTGATGAATTTGCGGAGGACGGGGTGGTAGATACTGATATACCCGTTGGTTTGCCCCGGGAGTCCGGCAGGAATGCTCAAACCCCACAATTGCTGCCCGGAATTCAGTTTTGAGCATGGCAAAAATTTGCGGTTGTTCCTGGCGTAAATCCTGCAATGACAACCCCAAGGCCACTGCCCGATGTACTGAATCTATGGGCATGGTTGTAACTTGATACAGCACACCATAGATTTGATGCCCTGACTCTTCGTCCACAGCACAAACCCAACTACCAAAGGGAGGCATGGGGGGAAAACCTAAGTCTTCTGGCTCCAAGCACTGTGAGAGAAATTCCGTAGAACTAGTTTCGATCACTTCCGCAATGTGGTTGGGTTGGCGATGGCCTGTGGCAAATTGTGGTATTGGTAAGCGCATAACCGTGCTGATTGCTGAGTGTTGGGTTGTGAGTCCTCAGGTAGGAAGTATCCTAAGTATTGACTAAATCTATTTTGGTTTTCTTCCTGCTGTGAGTTCTACAAGTTCTAATTCTGATAGACGAAAGGTAATTAACTTATCCCAATTGCCATTCTCAAATAGCACAGCTACTTTGCCATCACTCACACGTTGTACAAGTCCTTCGTAGCGATAATAGGTGTCTGCGGGATTCTTAACGCGAACTGTTGACCCAGGCAGAATCATGATGTTTACCCTCGCTGGTTTACTGTTAATAGCTTAATACTTATTATTAGTCTCTAGTCAAGGGTTTATAGTTCCTAATTTGTTTGTAGTCAAAAACATATTTTGATATTTTTGTCCTGAGTTATTAGTTAGTTTTTAGTCATTTAAATCACATTTAAAGTAGATAATATATTCATATTAACCTTAAGGAATGAGATAAACGTGGTGTGTTGGGGATGGAGCCGAGATACGTGCACAAGGGGAAATGGAGGGTCAAAGTCCTTGTTATATTTAGATTGGAAAGTTTCACCACGGAAGGAAATTGTCGCCTCCAAGGCTTGAGGAAGGTGGTGTACATTCACTACGTCATTGCCATGGCCTTTGATATGCCGAGTTATAAAAAAACTCAAAGCCCTAAGGAAACCATGGCTCACGGGATACCTAGAAAGGTAGGTTTTTTACAGAGATGTTTATCCTAGGGCAACACAAGGCACACTAGAAAGAAGAAGTAAGAAAAATTAACACCCATGAGGATTTAATGATATATCAAAACAGTTTGCTGTGGAAGAAAGATATTATCTCACTGACCAAATAGGTGGTTCTTCTCCTTCAGTGTGTGCTAATTTTGCAGAAGCTTGGAGGGAGTGTAAAGTTTTGTTATGCAAGGGTGGCCTGGTGTGGCTTCAAAACCCCGCTAAAATATCCAGTTGCTTACGCCAATCCTCATTATATTGCAAAGTTAAAACTTGATAATTGCTGTTGTACTTGAGATTATCCCGCTGAATTTGGTCTTGCTTTTTTTTCTCAGGACTATCATGAACAGACCCATCACAAAACAGGGCTATTAGTTTTTCCTTATACACAAAATCTGGTTTACAATTCCCTTCAAGAATATATTCCTGTGCAGCATCAGGTAATTCATACCCCCGTTGATAAATCTCCTGTAGTACTAATCGTTCAAAATCAGAGTTGATATCTGTTTTGGAAAGGAGCTTTTGATATTTTTCACTGCGGTGTATGTTTGATATTTCTACTTTACTTGTTTGCAGTTTATCTAGTAAAGGTTTAATCAAGTGACGATTAATTAAAGGATGATCAAATTGATTTCTGTAGGAAAGTAAACACTCATAGCAACCTTGGAAGCAGGTATCTTTAGGTTCTGAGAAATGGCAGATATTTAAAGCAGCATGGGCAATTTTAGCAAAAGCATCTTCTTGTTTTAATAGTTGAGATAAAACCCCAGCACCACCTTCTGATGCTTCCCAAAAGAGTAGATATTTTCCTTCTCCTAGTTTTTCTGAGTCTAGTTCATCTGGTTCTAATTTATAAACTGCTTGAATTGCTGTTTCCAGGGTATATTGAAGGGTGGTAATAAAGGCTTGTTTGTTATCTTGACTTACATCTAAAGATTCTATTAAAGGTTCAATTACCAGAATATTACAAATGTTATCTACCATTAAATTTACTTCGCTATGTAATGTTTCTGGAAGTAAATTTGTTTCTGGGGAGTTGGTTTGTAAGTTTGTTTTTCTATCCCCCCAGACACCTGTTTTTACATCTAATTTAAATCCACGTTCCTCGATGTTTTTCTTTAGTCCTCTGTTGATACGCCGAATAGTTGCTGTAGCTCCGTAGGTTAATTTGAATAGTGGTGTATTATCTGTGGCTAGGAGTGTGGCAGATTCTTGTTTTTCAGAGTAATAACGGAAATGGGTGGTGATATTATAACCATATTTTAGTCTTTCTTCTTCATCGCAGGTAATACGTTGTCGTCTGCTAGTGAGTGCTGTGTCCATTGACAATACACGATTTAATTTAGCTAGGTTTTGAGAACTATCAGGTTGAATTTTTCCACCGCAGTTTTCGCAGGTATCGTGCCAATCATTTTCATGGAAATAACCACAGTTAAAACAACAGCTTACTCGTTCATATTGACTTTCAATACCGTCTGGGGGTAATTTGGTTTTTGATACCATAAATTTGCTACCTTCATAGTAAATAATATTACCCGGTGCAAATTCACGTAAAGCCACAATACGGGGACGAGAGATAAATTGACCTCCATCATTGGTGGGTAGGAATCCTCGTACAGGTAAGCGGGGAAAGTTAAACCCTGGTAAAAATCCTTCAGCAGCAAAGTAGCGATAGGGATAAAATTCAAATTCGCCATTATTCTTACTTTGGTTTTGTCCCACGAGTAAATCTATTTGTCGTTGTGCTTCTCTTGCTTGAAATTCAGCATTTATGCGTTGTTCATGGGTAACATTACCAGCAGCACAACGACTAATTGTCATGTTGGCCTCATCTCTTTGTTTAACTGCACTAGCATAAAGTTTACGCCAGCGATCGCACTTCTCCTTAAAGGTATTTAGTGCATTTTCTAGGGTAAATTGTAGCCAATGTACAGAATACCAAGAGGCTTGTTGCAAATCACCTTGACAGAACTTATCCCCAAGTACTGACTGGGTAGCTTCTAGACATTCAGCTAATTTTGCAGCACTAAGTTTTAATTGTTCATTTACACTATTTTTTAGGGGATAATCAGGAGCATCTAAATCAAGAATTTTGTTCATGGAGTCATATAAATAAACCCCTGTATGGGCTAACCAAATTGAATAGACATGAGATTCAACTAAATCCTGATTTGCTAATTCCAGCTTAGGGGGAGCAACAGCACCAGCTACCATTTCCTGTTGACGTTGGAAGAAATATTGGTCATGTCCACTACCAATAGCAGCATAAGTTATTACCAAAGCTTCCTGGCCACTCCTTCCGGCCCGTCCGCTACGTTGGGCATAATTTGCGGGACTGGGGGGAACATTACGTAAGTGAACCACACTTAAGTCAGAAATATCTATACCTAATTCCATTGTGGGGGAACAAAATAAACTTGCCAATTCTCCTTTTCTAAATTTTTCTTCCCGTTGTTGACGTGTTTCGGTTTTAACTTGTCCTGTATGTTCTCGCCCTTCCATTGTTTGAATTTTTTGGGCGTTGGTTTGATAAAATTCTTGAAAAAATTTGTTAACAGGTATTTTTGCATCTTCTTGACCCTGTAGATGCTTAGATGAAAGAGGATCTGGGGGAATTTCAGTTAATGTTGCAAATTTCCATACTAAGGAACTAATTTGTAATTGAATACCATTTTTAGTAGTTAAAAAACCTGCATCAGCTAAAGCAGAAACTAAGGTATTAATTAAAGTATTGTACTCTGTTTGTGTTAACAGTTCACTGCGTGATGACCAAGCTTTAGGAGAACGTAAAAACCTGCCAATTTTACTTTTAATTGTTAACTTAACGGAGGATTTTTGTGAAAATTGTAATTTAGAATTACTATCATTAGAATTACTATCAATAGTTGCAAATTTGGCAAAATGCAATTGTTCATTTTCATCAAGTACCCAAGGTTCTTTAATTTCTTGAAAAACTTCTCTAATTAAAGAATCTTTATTATCATATTGAAGTAACTTAGCGTCTATTGCTAATTCTCGACGGAGATGATTTAATAAGGCTAAGGCAGCGGTGAATCTTTCTTGAGGAGTTCCTTGCAATAAAACTGGATGACGGTGTTTATTCCAAATAGCTTTATTTGCACAAATTTCTTCTAACCCATCATATTCAATTACCAAAAGTCCACACTGTTCTAAATTAGGTTGAACAATACGCCATCCTTTGCGTAAGTCTTCATAAAGACGATATTCAATTAAGCCTTGGAAAGCCTTTTCATTGCGTATTTTACCTGGGCTAAATTCTGATGGTTCTTTAGCATAATCTTTTTGAGATATTCTCATTTGTTTAATAACTTCACTCACTAGTTCACTATGAGTGAGTTGTCCTTTGTTTTGCAATGCACCTAATAAAGCAGCACGTAAAAAACTAGTTTGGACAAAATCGTTAAAATGCCCTGCTTGTAATGACGCATCTTGGCGATTATCGGTAAAACTGAGAATTTTGGCGGCGGTGGCTCTTTCCCCTGTGAAAATTTGTTTGAGACGGGTTACGGTGGATAAACACAGGAGGGTTGTGGCGGTGCTTCTACCTTCACTACTCAACCCGGAAAGTTTGGCAAATTCTTTTTTACTTCCATAATGAACTACACCACAATTTAAACACACCCGAAATGGTGTGGGAACAAACCAACAAGTTTTTCCCTGTAATGGGGAAGTTGTAATTTTTCCATTGGGAAGAACTTGTAATTCTTTGGGGATGAATTTAGCATAATCTTTTTTAGGAACTCGTCCTTTTTTTTTGGTTTCCGTGAACCAGGAGTCGGGAAGTCTTTCTTCGTCTTCACGAGGATTCCAAAGTCCTGGTTCATCTAAGGTAAGATAACCTGCTTGGATATCATCATATTCAGCACTAATGTCTAAAGCTGTGGGGAGTTGGGGAAGGACTATTTGTTTGTCCTGGTTGTAATTAACGATATAATAATCATGTCCACATTCCCGACAAAACACCAGGGGATAAAGTAAACGCTCTTCTGTGGTGGTGTATTGTCCTTCTAGGGTGAAAAAGCGTTTTTGGTGACTTTCGATAGTGGAGTGAACACTACCACCTTGGGAGATAAATTGATGAAGTCGAAATGCTAAACCTTTAACTTTACTTCCCCATAAAAACATCTGTTTGAGAATATCAAGACAAGTTTCTGGGGGAAGTTGGGTTTCTTGAGCTAATGCTTCTGCACCTGTTTCTAAGGTGATGGGTGTACGTCGGACAAGATGACCTTGTTTGTATTCTAAACCAAAGGTCATTTCTATCCAATGACTTAAAGGATGGTTTTGGAAATTCTCTAATGTTTGTTGTGGTTCTGGTGGTAAACCTTGATTAATACTTCTTTGTAGTTCGGTAATGGTGGGTTCAGGACCTTTAATGGAACATTCTAAAGTTTCGTCAATGACGTTATCTGGTTTAATTTCTACGCCAAATAATGTACCCGCTACATTTGCAACTACTTGACGGCGTTCTGTGAGTGTTCCTTCTGTGGACATGGTAGCACTTGTGCCAATACATAATAAATTTTGTCCACAGCGTTGACGTAATTTTCTAATTGATATCGCTACATCTGCACCTTGTCTACCTCTATAGGTATGCAGTTCATCTAATACTAGGAATTTTAGCTCTGGGGAAGCAACGAGTTTTTCCTCTTGTGTGCGGGAAAGCATTAATTCCAGCATGACGTAGTTGGTTAAAAGAATGTGGGGTGGGTTATTTTGAATTTTGCTTTTTGTATTTAAATTTTCTTGTCCGGTGTATTTAGCAACGCGAATATGGGTATTGGGAACATTGTTAAGAAATTTCTTTAGTTCTTCTTCTTGGGAGTTAATTAGGGCATTCATGGGATATATTATTATTGCCCTAAGGCCTTTAATTTCTGGATGACGCAGTAATTCATCAAAAATTGGTACAACATAGGTCATACTTTTACCTGAACCTGTACCGGTTGTTAATACATAATGTTCTTGTTTTTGGGCTGTTTCAAATGCTTGTTTTTGGTGGTGGTGGAAGTGGAAAGGATTGCCGTTTTTAGAGAAATATTCAATGCAGTCAGGATGGAGAACAGAGTTTTTAACTAATTGATTTACTGTTGCACCAGAGGAATATTTAGGGTTAAGTTGCACAAGGGGATTTGTCCAAAGTTGTCCTTTTTCTAGTTCTTCATTGACAAATTCTTCTAATCTGGTGTCACGGATTTTTAAGAAACTTTTTATATAACGGCGATAGTCGTTGATGATTTCATTACGGAACTTGAATATATCAAGGAAATCAGAAACGGACAATGGGGATGTGGTTGTTTGTTGGGTGGGTGTAACTTTGGAGGGTTGGTGTATGTATGCTAATAATTGATTGGTAAAACTTTGGGTACAGGTGTGAGGATTAAAGATTTCTGTGAGTTCTTCATAATTCCATTGTTGGGGAATATGGGTGAAAATTAAATCAAGTTGTTCTGGGGTGAGTTGAGTAATATTTGTACAGTCTACTAATACTAATTTTTGTCCCATGAGGGTACTAAAAGATAATATTACTGCTTCTGGTTGGTGGATGAGTTCTTGTAGTTTGACAGGTATTTTCATTGTGTGAGTTGTGAGTGGGTATGGAAGGGGGGTAGGATATGCTCACCCCACAAGATTTATGATATTAAGGTTTTTAGTTTATTTACAGTACTTTGCGGTGTGGTGATATACAGTGTTGGCGGGGAAGATACCCAACGGACAAAAGTTTGATGATTATGATTTGTACTTCATAAGAACGAAATCTGCTGTAGTTAAAAACTGCTGTATTACCTTTGGTGTTGCTAACACCACGTGTATTTTTGTTTTTTATGTATTCTAGTGTTTTATTTCCAAATAGGTTTTTGATTTGGTGGTTTGTATACATGAGGTCTGGTTTTATGGCTGTTATGGTTATTGTTTTATAATTTTGGGTGTTTTATGGGAATTATTAAAACATTTTATCCCAGGCTTCTAATACTAATCTTTGGGTTCTATATTCTCCATATTGTTTGATTTCATTGTTTTTTAATACTCTGAATGTTTCACTGGGGAACTCTGGACCATAGACATCTCCAGGGTCTAATATATATCTCAGTTCATTACGGGTTAAGCCATAAAGTTTGGCGTAATATGCGTCTAGCTCTCCTCGAATTAATGCTCGTCTGTTAGGATTCCAAGGGAAGGGTTCACCTTTATATCCCATGTCTAATGCAAAGGGTTCCATATCCCAGGCGGTGTACACTAATTCTAGTACTCTGGAGGTGATATATTCTGTATGTTTTTGTGTGTATGCTTCTGGGGGTATGATGGGAAGTTGTTTGAGGATGAAAAAGCTTAAGTTAGTTCCTCCAACTTTTTGACGTGCTACAAAATCAAATACTAAGCTATTTAAATTAGCTAGTAAGCAAGAAATTAAAATTACTGATTCAGATGTAAATACAAGAGGAGTTTTATGATTAATCGCTACTTTAGGTAATAAACTAGAAATCACAGTACGTTCATCAGTTGACCTGCAAATATCTCTAAAACCCAAAAGCCATTTTTTATCCCACTTCCCAGCTAACTTATTGTCAACTTCTTTTCTATCTACCCAGTAACGGGGTTGAGTGGTAAAAGCAACATCAGCTATTTCCTCCTCTGTCAAATCACGAGTAGCATTGCTATTAATATAAGTAGCCCAACGGTGATTAAACTGATGAAACATTTTTGCTTCATATAATGGTACTAAACCATCAACTGCTTCGTTGTGAAACAATCCACTATCATTAGCCATGTGAAACATGGCCATAAATGAAATACCCCAAGGGTTAATTCCGGTATTTTCATTTTCCAAAACTGGTACATTTTGATATATCTTTTTTGTTAATTCTGCATCTTGACTAGTTCTAAAAATCGGACAGGTGAAGGTGTTAGGATTAATTAAAGCAATATCTTGGGGGGAAAGCTGAAATAAACGCTTTTTGTTTTCTAACTGTTTGGGTTGGGTTAAGAAAAAAGCAAAGTTACCTTGTTGAATTGGTTTACCACTAATACCAACAAGTGAAAATTTCATTCTGCTATCTACAGCAGGGAATAAACTTTCTCTATTCTCAAAATCATACAAATTTGCTAAGTTCTGTTTTTGAATTAAATCACCAAAAAGCTTTTTATAAGTATCATCGGTAGCAATACCTGTAGGAACAATTACCCCAATTCTACCATTATGATTAATTAAGCTTCTGGTAGTTTCAGCAAACACAGCATAAGTATTAATATCTCCCACAGCAGTTAAGGGAAATCTCCCGGACTCCCGAATAAACTTACTTTGTGCATCTGCACTATGTTTAGCATTTTCAAAAGCTTGGCCTAGGGCGGGATTTTTCTGAGGTAATTCTTTAATCAATTTTTCCCGTGCTGCTTTGTTTTGGGCTTTAGCAATTTCTAAACTGCGGGAACCAAAAAACTCTTTTTCTTGTAATTTAATTCTTTCCCAGGGAGGATTACCTAAAACACAATCAAATCCCCCTTGTTCAAATACTTCTGGAAATTCTAAGGGCCAGTGAAAGAAGTTATATTCACTGGCTAAACTATTCCCAGCATCCACTATGGTTTGTAATTGGTAATTAGTAACTTGTAATTCGTAATTACATTGAGAATTGAGGATTTTTTGAAGGGTTTCCCGTTGTAATCTGTTTAAAGTTGCTGTGGTTGGTAAAAGTTCTAGGTTGTGTTGGGTTAAGTGCATGAAAAATGCAGCAGTCCATAAATTACAAGCTGCTTTTTTTAACCACCAATGATTATCTAAAAGATTATTTTGATATTTTCTCTGTTTTTCTTTAATTTCCTGGGGGGTATTTTCTGAAAAATTTCCTAGCTCTTGCCATAGTTTAGCAAAGATGTGAGTATCATCTCTGGAGGTTTCAAAAATAGATAGTTGTCCTTGATTTTCTCGTTCTTTTTTATTGCGCTTTTTTAAGTTGATGGATAATTTTTTGTCGTCTCCTGTTACTGGTTTAAAGGCTTCGTCGGGTATTCCTTGGTCTAAACATTCTAAGTCTAATACTCCTACTAAGGAATTACCGCATTTAATTCTATGGTCTAAGAAGTTCAATGGTTTACCACTACAAAACCCTTCAATCCATAAGGCTACTTTACATAAATCTACTGCTAAAGGGTTTAAATCTACTCCATAAATACAATTTTGAATTACGTCTCTAATGGCTATTCTTAAAGGTTCTGGTGCTGGTTGTGCTTCTTTGGTTCTGATTTTGGCTAATTCTTTACCTATGCGTCGTGCTGCTGCTAATAAAAAGTGTCCAGAACCACAAGCAGGGTCTATGACTTTAATGGTTAATAAGGATAGTTCTTGGTTGGTAATTTCTGGTGGGGATTTGTGTAGTTTTTGTTGTATTACTGGTTCTAGGGCTGTGTTAATTAACTGTTGTACAAGTTGGGGAGGGGTGTAGTAAGAACCTGTGGTTTTTCTGTCACTACCAAAAATTAAGTTAAATTGATAAATGCCTTGATTGTTGTTAATTTTTGGGTTAAAGTCTAATAGGCTTTCGTAGACACTGCCTAGTTCTTCTACATCTAAAGCGCCATAGTTTACCCGGCGTAATTGTTGTTTATTTTCATATAAAGACAAACAACGAAGGGCGTTTAATAAATCGTAGTTGTCGATGGCACAATCGTCTAGGTCTGTTAATGTTTTTGAACTAAATAAATCACCGTTTAAGGGTGATAACCCTAGGATTTTACCTCGCCAATTTTCATCAAATAATTTAAATGTGACTTTTAAGCCTTGCCATAGGTCTTGAAAACCTTCTCGATTATGGCGGGGACGTTCTGCTAGTTCTCTTAGTCTTTCAATGCTGTAATATTCAAGATAAATTCTGGCTTCTTCTGGGTTTTTTCCTGTTAGTAATAAGTTTCGGGATTCTGCTACCATTAAGAATAAAATACGGTAGATTAATTTTAATAGTTGGCGATAATAATCTATTTCGTTTAATTCATTGGTGGTGGCTATTTTCTGTCGCAGTTTTTCGCTGTCAGGATGTTGTAGAAAGCCATTACCTAGTTGCACTAGGGCTTTTTCTACTCCATCCCGGAGGCCGTCTCGTACCCTTCCTCCTTGCTGTAGGCTTTCTTGATGGTAATATTCCAACAAGCATTTATCTGCATCATCCGCAGTTTCTGGTAGGCGGGAACGGTGGAAGAGACGATAAAATAGGCTGAATTCGGCAAAGTTTTCGCCGTTGAGAATCTGCTCTAAGTCAAATTCGATATAAGTAAGGCGAGTCATTAAGGAAGAATCACGTAATAGTCGCCAACGAAGACCGTTGGTGGTGATGGCCCAAAGATGCTCGGTTTTGTTGAGATATTCCTGTACTAAGGCGTGTGCTGACAACCGAGGTGTGCCACTGGGAGGACGTTGATCAATGTCTAGACGACAACCAATAATGTGTATGGGTGGGTAAATTGTAATTTCTGGGTTTTCACCTTTGGGTTTTGATTTCTGCAATAGGGCACGATGGGAGATAGTATAGGTTTGTCCCTCTAGTACTTGGGCTTTGGGGGTATATTGGGGGGTATAATCGAGGGTACGTAATAAAGGAACTGCCCACATTTCCCGGGTAATGCTGGTGGCGGTGTCTTCGGGGTTTAGTCTTTCTAATTGACGTTGGAATGCTACCCAATAGGCTTTGGCGTCACCCCAGGCTATGGCAATTTCGTCTTCTAATTTTTCAGCTTTGGCTAATCCAAAGTCTTGGGCTGTTTGTCCTTTGATGGTTCCTTCTAACAGTTCAGCAGTGATGTCTGCTGCTAGTAAGTTACCTTGGAATTGTACTCCTGCTAAGGTTACACCTGCTACACCCATTGCCCTTTGACTCCACTGAAAATTGTGAAATTACCCACTAGGTTTTTTTTGTCTGTTTTTTGATGGTCACCATTGGCTTTTTCTTTGAGGCTGGGGTTTAATGCTAATGTGATTTGCCTTTTCCTGGTTGCAAGATATATACCCCTAGTAAATCCATTGGTGTTTGTGGTTGTATTTCAATTTTACCTTCCTGGGTGATTTTTCTAACACGTCGGTGGGATTCTAATAAACAGTGCGATCGCTCTTTGGCGAGTTTTTCTAAGTCTGGTGTTAGTTCATGAATTCGATGCAATAATTCCTGGATTTCTTGCTTTTTTGTCTTTTCAGGAGCATCACTCACTGGGTTGGTTTGTTCTAAGAGTGTTTTGGCTTCTTGGGGTGGTAACCAACTGGGATTCCATGGAGGGCCTGTAAATCCCACCACCATGCATTCTTCAGCTAATAAAGATTTGGGAGGAGATTTGTGTGGGTTTTTTGTGGTGGTGTTTAATAGGTGTCGCAGGCGCAACAATAATAAAGTTGTGCGCTTGGCTACGGTGTCCGTGGTGGTAAACCCACATCTAGCTGCTATTGGGTCTTTGGTGTTGGCGAGGGCTTGTTCTAGAATGTAACGTGCTAACCCTTCCACTAAGGGATGATTTCGTCCTACATATTCCACGTCTTCTGATGCTGGGGTGGTAAAGGTGATTAAACGGGGTTGGTTTCCTAATGTTGGTTGTAAGAAACTAGGAATTGTGGGTAATAACCAGGCTTGTTTTTTCTGAATTAGGGAGCAAGATAAGCCATGGCTGGCATTTTTTACAAATCTAGCTACATCTTCTTCGCTACCAAGAATTTGGTCTGACTCTATTAATTCTTGTTCTACTTCCCTAGGTTTGATAGCCCGTTGAGCAAAGCGGGTGCGACTGATTTTTTCCCGTTCTACGGCTTTATCCCATTGTTTATGTATTTGTTCTACAGCACATTCTCCCTCGTCGGATAAATCTAGTAGTGATAACTGCACTGCATCTGTGGTTCGGTCAAACAAAGATTTAAACACTGCTTCCGACACGGTGGTGCTATCCATTGGTACGGGTACTGTGATTCCCAAGGTTTTATGTATCTGTACTGCTTTACGAATGAGCACCTCTAGTACTGCTCCATCCACGGGGTTATCTTGGCCATAAATTAAACAGCTTTTTACTTGTGGTGCTGTTTGTCCATAACGGTCAATTCGCCCTTCTCGTTGTTCTAGACGATTAGGGTTCCAGGGTAGGTCGTAGTGAATAACAGCACTAAAATGAGATTGTAGGTTTACTCCCTCGCTTAAACAGTCCGTGGCAACTAATATTCTTTGGTTATAGGATTTTAATTCCTGTAGGCGAATTTCTCGCTCATCTTCTGACAATTCCCCAGTGATGGCAATAACACGAAGTTGTTTCTGGGGGCTTCCTTTCTTTTCTAGTTTTTGTTTAAGAGCATCTGCTAAATAGTTGGCTGTGGCGACGTAGCGACACCAGATAATGGGGTTGTGGTTGTTTGCTAGTAGGGTTTGGATATGGGCGATGCAAGCTTGTAATTTTTCGTCTTTTTCTCCTTGTAATTTACTGGCTTGTTGGACGAAGGTACGGAGCTTAGGTTTATCTGCTTCACTGTAGGTTTGCTGACTTTGTTCTATTACTATGGTGGGGGAAGCATCCACAGCTTGTTCTTGGTCTGTGGGGTCGTAAACATAGGAATTCATTAAGTCTTCGTCTAGGTCTCCTGGTAAGGTGCTATCAGCAAGTTTACTTACCTGACGACTTAATGTAGCCACGGCGGCGGCGGGGGAAGACATTACACACCGAATTAATGCTAAGGCTGACCAATAACGTCCCCGACGTTGGATGTAGGTCATTTCTTTGGTGGTGGTTTTCACTAATCCCCGTGCAAAGTTATACACTTCCTGGAATAGTTGTTTATATTCTTTAGATAATTTATAGGGTTTTTCTTCGCATTGGCGTTGTGGGAAAGGTGTTTCGTTACCTAACCAAAGTTTGACATCTGCTCTACGTCGCTGAATAAAGTGACTAGCTAGTTTATCTCGCTCTTTCTCTGTGAGTTTATCCAGTGTCAATTGCTCAAATTCTGGTTTGACTAAGCCTAATAGAGAAAGAAAGGATTCCTCAATTCCACTATGGGGGGTAGCGGTGAGTAGTAACAAGTGCTGATGTGTTTTTTCTGCTATTTGTTGAATTAGTTGATGTCGTTGCTGTTGGGATGCGCTTTTACTCCCAGGACTTGTACAGGTGTGGGCTTCATCTACAATTACTAAGTCCGGACAATGGGTAATAAAACTGGCCCGGCGACGTTCGGCTTTGGCATAGTCAAGACTAACAATTATGTGGGGATAGTAACTGAAAACATGGGAGTTATTGGGTATTGCCCGTTCTAGTTTAGAAGCTGTACCGGAACGGATTACTACAGCATTAATATGGAATTTTTCTCTTAATTCTTTTTGCCATTGATCGCACAGGTGGGGAGGACACAGTACTGCTATGCGTTTGATTTCTCTTCTGTCTAAAAGTTCACGGGCAATTAGTCCCGCTTCAATGGTTTTACCGATGCCCACATCGTCAGCAATTAACAATCTGACTGTTTCTAGTCGCAGTGCCATTAACAGAGGAACGAGTTGGTAGGGGCGAGGACGCAATGATAATCTACCCAAGCAGCGAAATGGCCCTGCTCCGCTCCGTAGCAAATGTCGTGCTGCATCCATGAGTAAGATGGCGGCGGTGTGGTCTTTAATACTGTTGGTGCTGGGTTGGGGAAATGTTGCGGTTTCTATGGTTTCTAGGTTTAAGTGCTGATAAATGCCAATTTTTTCTTCTTCGTTGCCACTTAGGGGGCAAAGACAAATTAAGTCTTGGTTTTCCTCTGGTATCACTACCCATTGCCGATTACGGCAACTAACTATGGAGCCGGGGGTGAAGGTATGTGTCATTGATGAGTAAGGAGTTATGAGGAATAAGTAATGAGGTTGGGAAGTTTCAATCCCGCGAAGGGGGTTCATTGATTTGAAAGGTGTGTAGGGACGTATTGCAATACGTCCCTACTAATGTTTGTTTCAATCCCGCGAGGGGGTTTCTTTGATTTGAAAGGTGTGGCAATTATGATGGCACTATTAAACTGTGGAGCTTAGAGACTTTAAAAATGTTGCACACATGGAGGGATGGTTCCAGTTCTGTTTTAGGACTTGCTCTGAGCCTGGATGGTAAAACCCTCGCTAGTAGCAATGAGGATAGCAATATACATATTTGGCAAATTAAATAACTGACGGCTAACCATCAGTTATTTATACGTAAATAACTGAACGTTGTTACAATCAAGGCACTTACGCGTCCGCAGCTTTTCGCCTTCCCCCCACCCAGCCCCATCAGCACGGGAATATACCCACTGTTCTGGTGATTCTCCAGCGGTACGACCCCAAACAAAATTTTGTGAACCGCAGATTAGACATGGCGTTTTTTGTGGTGTGTAGCTTTTTTGATCTGGTTGGTTGTTCATAAACTCGACTCTAAATAATTGATGCAAAATCTCTGAGTTTCTCATGTAGCTGTTTCAAGACTCCCAGACGGGTTTCAATCCCGCGAGGGGGTTTCATTGATTTGAAAGGAGGAAAATGAGTTTTGATTAATTAATTAATTAAAAAGGTTTCAATCCCGCGAGCGGGTTTCATTGATTTGAAAGGTTAAATAGAGCCTACTACTAATAAATATATCTAAGCTGTTTCAATCCCGCAAGCGGGTTTCATTGATTTGAAAGCAAAAGAAAATATTTACTCTCTAGGTGACTATTATAAGGTTTCAATCCCGCAAGCGGGTTTCATTGATTTGAAAGCTAGAAAAAGCAACACTGTTAGCAATGTCAAAAGGAGACGTTTCAATCCCGCAAGCGGGTTTCATTGATTTGAAAGTTTTTGGGTTAAACTCAATAGCCATTTTTGCTCTCTGTTTCAATCCCGCAAGCGGGTTTCATTGATTTGAAAGAAGCAAGAATGATAGGCAAAGAGGCTCAGAAGAAGGTTTCAATCCCGCAAGCGGGTTTCATTGATTTGAAAGTTCTCCTCAATATCGTAGTAAAAAGAAGATATGTAATGTTTCAATCCCGCAAGCGGGTTTCATTGATTTGAAAGACCGACCGCCAAAAGTTAGTTGTAGAGCCATTCCCACCGGCGATTTTGGCGGGGGAGGTTTAAAACCTTGTTTCAGGGGTTGTCTGAAGACTCTAGAATTATGGTCAAAGGTCTGAAACTATTAACTTGTCAAGGTTCTGAGGTTTTGGCGGGAGGTGGGGGTTTTTGCCTGTGCTTTCCCTTGGCAAAGAAATACTAACACCATCACAGCAAATTTGCAATATTTGTGACTGAATTACATATTGCAAAGACGCGACCCTAGGAAAGTTGGTGTTTAAGTGACGGTGTTTCTATACCGCGAAGGGGTTTTATTTGAGTAAGGAGTTATGAGTAAGGAGTAATAAGGTTGGGATGTTTCAATCCCGGGAACTGGTTTCATTGATTTGAAAGTTCTTGGCTTGCAAAGAAAAGAGTAACAAGGGAGGTGTTTCAATCCCGCGAGCGGGTTTCATTGATTTGAAAGCACTAACAACAAAAGTATTAGCTTGTTGACTACTATGTTTCAATCCCGCGAGGGGGTTTCATTGATTTGAGAGTTGTGTAGGGACGTATTGCAATACGTCCCTACTAATGTTTGTTTCAATCCCGCGAGGGGGTTTC